>NZ_JBXMIS010000050.1:0-14278 GCF_057073975.1 Conyzicola sp.
GCTGCGTGGTTGCCGCCTGCAGGTGCGCGAGGGTGAGGCCGAGCATGAACGGCCCGAAGCTCACCCGCGAGACTCCGAGCTCTGCGAGCCTCGTCAGTGCGACCGCACCGGGGTGGCCGATGACAGAAACCCTGCCGTTGACCTCGGCGATCGCGCGCTCGACGAGCTGCTCTGTCGAGAGCCCGAGGAAGAAGATGCAGTCGGCGCCCGCCTCGAGGTAGGCGTTGGCGCGAGCGACAGCCTCGTTCCAGTCTCCGCCGCCGGCCAGCGTGTCGACGCGCGCGTTGATGACGACGGGGATGCCGGTGGCAGCCCCAGCCGCCCGTGCGGCCGCGACGCGGGCCGCGGCAACCTCGATCGGAAACTGCGGAGCCTTCGTCGCCCCCACGCTGTCCTCGATGTTGAGGCCGACGGCACCCGTGGCGATGAGGCTCTCGACGTTGGCCTGCACGCCAGCGGCGTCGGCAGAGTAGCCCTTCTCGAAGTCGATGGTCACGGGCAGCTCGACGGCGTCGGAGACGAGGCTCGCGACCGAGAGCGCCTGCGCAATGCTGAGCCCCTCGCCGTCCTCCACCCCGTGCGCGAACGACACCGAGTGGCTCGCCGTGGCGATGGCCTTCACCCCTGGTGCTGCCGCGACGATGCGGGCGGTGACGGCATCCCACACGTTCGTCAGGATGAGCGGCGTGCCGGGCACGTGGAGTTCGTTGAGGAGTACTGCCTTCTCTGTCTGCGTAGTCATGGGTCGACGCTAGCGCCGACCGCCGTCAGCGCTCTGCGCGCGGCGACAGTTTCACGAAGAACATGCAGACGAGGCCGATGGCGATGACGGCGACGATGCCGAGCACGCCCCAGTACTGGTAGCCGCCGATGGCGATGAAGGTCGCCCACGCGATCGGGGAGAGGAAGCTGGCCACGCGGCCGGTCGTCGCGTACAGGCCGAAGATCTCGCCTTCGCGACCGAGAGGGGTGACGCGCGTGAGCAGCGAGCGGCTGGCGGCCTGAGCCGGGCCGACGAAGACGCAGAGCAGCAGGCCCGCGATCCAGAACACGATCTTGCCGGCGTCGTGCAGCGCGAAGGTCGCGGTGCCCGCGACGACGAGACCGATGAGCGAGAACATGATGACCGCACGCGGACCGAAGAAGTCGTCGAAGCGGCCGGCGACGATTGTGGAGATGCCGGCAACGAGGTTGGCGGCGATGCCGAAGATGAGCACCTCGTTGCTCGTGAACCGGAAGGTGCCGGCAGCGATGATCGCGCCGAAGGCGAAGACGCCGGCGAGGCCGTCGCGGTAGATCGCCGCGGAGATGAGGAACCAGAAGGTCTGGCGCGACTCGCGGAACAGCCGTGCGATGTCCTTGACGAGCACGACGTAGGCGGCGAAGAAGTTGACCCGCTCGCGCCCGGGGGCCGGTGTGTTCTCTGGCACGTTGAGCACGATCGGGATGGCGAAGACCACGGTCCACACCGCGCAGCCGATGGCGATGACTCGGAAGGCCATGCCGTTGGAGGTGTCCATGCCGAACCAGTCGAGCTGGGTCACGACGACCACGATGATCAGGGCGACGATTCCGCCGAGGTAGCCGAGGCCCCATCCGAGTCCGGAGATGCGGCCGACCGTCTTGCGAGTGGATACCTGGGCGAGCATGGCGTTGTAGTTGACGCCGGCGATCTCGCTGGCGACGCTGCCGATCGCGATGAGCCACACGCCAAGGAGGAAGAAGACGGGGGAGGCCTGCACGAAGAAGAGCCCGGCGGTGCACACGACCATGAGGGTGGTGCCGATGACGAGCCAGCGCTTGCGATGACCGGAGGCGTCGGTCTGTTGCCCGATCACCGGAGCGAGAAGGGCGACGAGGATTCCCGCCGCACCGAGAACGTAGCCGTACGTGCTCGACAGGCCGGCGATGCCGCGCTGGTAGGCGTCGGCATCCTCGCCGAGCGCAGCAACGTCGGCGGGAAGGAACGCGTCGGTGGTGAGGTAGAGCGCGGTGAAGACGAAGGTGAGGATGACGGAGTTGAACGGCTGTGTCGCCCAGTCCCACAGTGCCCACGACACCACCTGCTTGCGGGGAACGACCGTGTCGGCTTGGAGGTCGAGGGCGACGACGCCAACCGCGAGGGAGTTCGCTGCGGTGGGGATCTTCTTCGCGGGCTGCTTCGGGGCGCCATTGTCCGTCATGGTCACAGGCTAGTCGGGGGGAGTGAACGGCGGGTATCCACCTTTTCGGGGTGCGGCATCAGGGTTGAGCCATTACCACTCAACTTTCAGGCTCAGAACTTGACACGATGCGCGCGAGGTTTCAAACTTGATAAGGCGCAACTCAACCCGCCGCATCTCCAGCAACACCGCCGTAGTGCATCGCAGATAGAAAGCAGACCCCTTCCATGGCAAGAGCAGTAGGCATCGACCTCGGCACCACCAACTCCGTCGTCGCAGTACTCGAGGGCGGCGAGCCCTCCGTCATCGCGAACGCCGAGGGGTTCCGCACGACCCCGTCGGTCGTTGCCTTCACGAAGGATGGCGACGTTCTCGTCGGCGAGACCGCGAAGCGCCAGGCAGTCACCAACGTCGACCGCACCATCTCGAGCGTCAAGCGCCACATGGGAACGACGTGGACGACAGATGTCGACGGCAAGAAGTACACGCCGCAGGAGATCTCGGCCCGCATCCTCGCCAAGCTCAAGCGCGATGCAGAGCAGTACCTCGGCGAGCCGGTCACCGACGCCGTCGTCACCGTTCCCGCCTACTTCAACGACGCAGAGCGCCAGGCCACCAAGGACGCCGGTGAGATCGCCGGTCTTAACGTGCTGCGCATCATCAACGAGCCGACCGCCGCAGCCCTCGCCTACGGCCTCGACCGCGGTAAGGCCGACGAGCTCATCCTCGTCTTCGACCTCGGTGGCGGAACCTTCGACGTCAGCCTCCTCGAGGTCGGCAAGGACGACGACTTCTCCACCATCCAGGTGCGCTCGACCGCTGGTGACAACCGCCTCGGCGGCGACGACTGGGATCAGCGCATCGTCGACTACCTGATCACCCGCTTCAAGGAGACCACCGGCGTCGACGTCTCGAAGGACAAGATCGCCAAGCAGCGCCTCAAGGAGGCGGCTGAGCAGGCGAAGAAGGAGCTGTCCTCGTCGGCCAGCACCAACATCCAGCTGCCATACCTCTCGCTCACCGAGAACGGCCCGGCCAACCTCGACGAGAGCCTGACCCGCGCCAAGTTCGAGGAGCTCACGAAAGACCTGCTCGAGCGCACCAAGAAGCCGTTCCAGGATGTCGTGCGCGAGGCCGGGGTATCGATCGCCGATGTCGCACACGTCGTGCTCGTCGGTGGATCGACCCGCATGCCAGCAGTCGTCGAGCTCGTCAAGACGCTCACCGGCGGCAAGGAGCCCAACAATGGCGTCAACCCCGACGAGGTGGTCGCCGTTGGCGCCGCCCTGCAGGCCGGCGTTCTCAAGGGAGAGCGCAAAGACGTTCTGCTCATCGACGTCACCCCGCTGAGCCTCGGCATCGAGACCAAGGGCGGCATCATGACGCGCCTCATCGACCGCAACACGGCTATTCCGACGAAGCGCAGTGAGACCTTCACGACCGCGGACGACAACCAGCCGTCGGTGGCCATCCAGGTCTTCCAGGGCGAGCGCGACTTCACCCGCGACAACAAGAACCTCGGAACCTTCGAGCTGCAGGGCATCGCACCGGCCCCGCGCGGAATTCCCCAGGTCGAGGTGACCTTCGACATCGACGCCAACGGCATCGTGCAGGTCTCCGCGAAAGACAAGGGAACCGGCAAGGAGCAGTCCATCACGATCACCGGCGGCTCGTCGCTCTCCAAGGAGGACATCGAGCGTATGGTCCGCGAGGGCGAGGAGCACGCCGCAGAAGACAAGGCGCGCCGCGAGGCGGCCGAGATCCGCAACACGGCAGAGCAGCTCGCGTACTCGACAGAGAAGCTCATCGCCGATAACGCCGACAAGCTTCCGGATGACGTGAAGACGAACGTGCAGGCCGACGTCGACGCACTGAAGACCGCGCTCGCGGGCGATGACGAGGCAGCGGTCAAGGTTGCTGCCGACAAGCTCGCGGAGAGCCAGCAGCAGATCGGCGAGGCACTCTACGCCCAGAGCGCCACCGCGTCGGCTGGCACCGGAGACGAGGCCCCGACGGCTGGCAGCGACGAGGACATCGTCGATGCCGAGGTCGTCGAGGACGAGCCAGAGACCGGCACCAAGTAGCCATGGCCACCCACCCGAGGAGTGGCAAGGGGCAGGACCCGGAGCCGGAAGACGACAACACCCCCGAGGCGGTGGATCCGATCGTGCACGACATCAACGTCGCGGCGGAGGACGAGCCGACACCGGAGCCAGATGCAGATGCTGTCATCGACGAGGTGCTCGACGGACTGGCCGAGGCCGAGCCGCTGAGCCCGGAGGACGCGGCGCTGCTCGACGTCGCTGCGACGGATCTCGTCGCAGAGATGCGATCAGACATGCTGCGCGCCCAGGCCGAGCTCGTCAACTTCCGCAACCGGGTGGAGCGCGACCGCGCGGCCAACCGCGATGCGGTGATCGCCGACGTCATCCGGTCGCTCCTTCCTGCACTCGACGACCTGTCGAGAGCAGAGAAGCACGGCGATCTCGAGGGAAGCCCGCTCGAGATCGTGGCGACCAAGCTGCGCTCGAGCCTCGAGCGCTACGGCCTTCGCACGGTCGGCGTCGTCGGCGAGCCCTTCGACCCACACCAGCATGAGGCGGTCGTTCAGCTGCCGACAGCCGGCGTGACGGTGGAGACGGTCGCCGACGTGATCGACCCCGGCTACGCGCTCGGGGAGCGGCTGATCCGCGCCGCCAAGGTCGCCGTCTCGACGCCAGAGTCCTGAAACCACGCCGATGGCTAGCCAGGACTGGTTCGACAAGGACTTCTACAAGATTCTCGGTGTCTCGAAAGACGTCTCCGACGCGGACCTGAAGAAGACGTACCGCAAGCTCGCGCGGCAGTTCCACCCCGACTCCAATCCCGGTGACGCTGCGGCAGAGGCGAAGTTCAAGGAGATCAGCGAGGCGAACTCCGTGCTCTCCGACCCGGAGCAGCGACGAGAGTACGACCAGATGCGGGCGATGGGCAGCGGCGCGCGCTTCAGCGCCGGCGGTCGCCCCGGTCAGCCGGGCGGCTTCGAGGATGTCTTCGGCGGCATGTTCGGCGGTGGTGCCGGCAACGCGAGGCAGCGCGGTCGCAACGCGCAGTTCGAAGACCTCTTCGGTGGCATGTTCGGCACCCCGACGGGCGGCTTCGGCGGGTTCGGCGGGCCGACCAAGGGGCGCGACCTCACCACGACCGTTGCCCTCGACTTCATCACCGCGATTCAGGGCGACACCGTCAAGCTCGAGCAGGCCAACGGCAGAACGATCACGGCCAAGATTCCGGCCGGGGTCGCCGACGGGCAGAAGATCAAGCTCAAGGGCAAGGGAGAGCCGAGCCAGGATGGCGGGCAGCCCGGCGACCTCGTGCTCACCGTCGAGGTGAGAAAGCACCCGGTCTTCGAGCGCGATGGCCTCAACCTTCGCGTCGACGTTCCTGTCACCTTCGTCGAGGCCGTGCTCGGTGCGACGATCGAGGTTCCGACCCTCGGGGGTGACCCCGTGAAGCTGCGCGTCGCTCCCGGCACCCCGAGCGGTCGCGTGCTGCGGGTCAAGGGTCGCGGCGTCACCTCGGCCAAGGGCGTCGGCGACCTGCTCGCAACCGTGCAGGTCGCGGTGCCGAGCCACCTGCCCGGCGAGGCCGCCACGGCGCTTCAGGCGTTCGCCAAGGCCATGCCAGAGGAGAACCCCCGCACCGAGCTGCTCGCGAGGGCGCGGTCGTAGCGATGGACGAGAACTCCCCGGTCTTCGCGATCGCGGTCGCGGCAGAGCTCGCGGGCATGCACCCGCAGACACTGCGCCAGTACGACAGGCTCGGCCTGGTGAGTCCAACGCGCACGGCAGGCAAGTCACGGCGATACTCGATGCGCGACGTGGCGCAGCTGCGGGAGATTGCGGCACTGAGCGCTGAGGGGCTGAATCTCATCGGCATCCAGCGCATCATCGCCCTGGAGAACGCGCTGACCGAGTCGACGCGGCGGGTGAGCCAGCTGGAGCACGCCCTCGCCAACGAGATGCTCGCCCGCTCGGGCCGCCGCGTCTTCGCCGCCGGATCGCACGGCGACATCGTTCCGCTGCGCTCCGGTTCGCGCGGCGAGCGCTCGAACCAGGTCGTGCTGTGGAACCCACTGCGGCGGCAGGTGCCGCCGAGTGAGTGACCAGGATGTGACCGAGCTGGCGTTCCCCCCAGCCTCCTACTTCATCGCGAGCAGCCGACTGCGCCCAGGCCTCGACGGCGGGTACACCGTCGCCACGATGCGCAGAGCGCTGCAGTTTGCCGAGGTCGGCGGTGTGCAGCCCGTGCTGCTGGCGTTCGACTTCTCCCCCGACTACGAGTGCTACACCCGCGAGTTCGTCGAGCTCGGGCTGGCGACAGAGGCCACGGTCATTCGCAGCCTCTACCAAGACCTACGCAACGAGCCGTCGATCATCCGCTCGGTGGTCGCGCCCGTCGAGTCCCCCGCGATTTCGACGGCGTCTGTCACCGAGACGACCGACCTGGATGCCGACGGCCGTCCATGGCGCACCATCGCCACCGGCGCCGACGGCGTCATCACCCACACCGACTTCCTCGACCGCAATGGGCAGCCGCTGTTCCGCCTTCCCTATATCTCCGGGAGGGCCGACTGGTGGCGCAGTGTGATCCTCATCGACGTCTTCGACGACGGGAAGGTCATCGGACAGCTGCACGGGTTCGCGCAGCTGTACCAGGCGTGGATGAACCATCTCGTCGCGCAGGTCGACGGCCCAGCGGTCGTCGTGGTCGAGGCGCGGCAGGTTGGGGAGATGCTGATCGGCCCCCGCGACTACGCGCTCGTGCACACCGTGCACAACGCCCATACGGCCGCCCCGCACCACTGGGACTCGCCGATGGACGAGACCTGGACGGGCTGGTTCGACACCATCGACGGCTATGACGCGATCATCTGGCTCACCGACCAGCAGCGACAGGATGCAGAGCGCCGGTTCGGCGCCCATCGTCGCGCCGTCGTGATCCCCCACCCCGCTGAGCCGCTCGCGCAGTTCCCGCCGACTGCCGACCGGGATCCAGACCTCGCCGTCATGGTCGCCCGGCTCGCAGAGCAGAAGCGCATAGCGCACGCCATCCGGGCCTGGCCGACCGTGCTCGCGGCTCGACCGAGCGCACGGCTGCAGATCTACGGCGAGGGTGTGCAGCGCGGCGCGCTCGAGTCGCTCATCGCCGAGCTCGGTGTCGGCGACAGCGTCACGCTCATGGGCTACCGGGCGAACGCGTCGGAGGTGCTGCTCACGGCCGGGCTGCTGGTGGTGTCGAGCAACTACGAGGGGCACAGCCTCGTGGTGCTCGAGGCCTTCTCGCGCGGCTGCCCGATCGTCTCCTACGACATCAGCTACGGCCCGGCTGAGACGATCGTCGAGGGCGTCAACGGCCTGCTCGTGCCCGCGGGCGACTACGAGGCGCTCGGTGCTGCTGTCGGTTCGGTCATCGGCGACGCCGATCGTCTCGCCGAGCTCTCGCGCGGCGCATACGACTGGGCTGTGGCCCATGGCAAGGAGATGTCGATGGGGCGCACCCGCGACCTGTTTCTGGCGGTGCTCGCCGATGATTGACTTCGACGCGCTGCGGCGCTGGCCCGACATCGAGGCAGACAACCTCTTCGCCTTCGACGCGAGCGACCGGCTCATCCTCGAGCTGGCAGCGCCATTGATCGCGGATGCCGCACCTGGCTCTGTCGCGGTGGTCGGCGACAACTACGGTGCCCTCACTCTCGGTGCAGTCTCGCTCGGGGCACGGGCTGTTCGCGTGCACCAGGACGACCTCGTCGGCGAGCTCGCTCTGGCAGCCAACGCCGCCGGAGCGGGTGGATTCGAGAACCATCCGCTGGGGTCGTCGCTGCTCGCGGGTGCGACCCTCGTGCTGCTGCAGCTTCCCCGCGGTCTCGACGAGCTTGAGGAGGTGCTCGACGCGATCGCGCGCTTCGCCGACCCGGCGGTCACCGTCATCGCGGGTGGGCGTATCAAGCACCTGACGCCGACGATGAACCCGGTCATGCTGCGCTTCTTCGAATCGCTCGATGTGTCGCTCGCGCAGCAGAAGTCACGGGCCTTCACCCTTCGCGGTCCTCGCGCCGTCGCAGAGCCGCGGTTTCCCGTTACAGAGTTCCACCGTGACATCGACCTGTGGGTCGGGGCGCATGGTGCGGTCTTCGCCGGATCCTCGATCGATATCGGCACCCGGGTTTTGCTCGGTGCGCTTCGCACGGTGGGGCCGACGACCGGTGTCGCGATCGACTTGGGCTGCGGCTCTGGCGTGCTTGCGGCATCCATCGCGCGTCTTCGACCGGGCCTGCGCGTCATCGCGACCGACC
The DNA here is from genome assembly GCF_057073975.1 of Conyzicola sp. NCBI lineage: Bacteria > Bacillati > Actinomycetota > Actinomycetes > Micrococcales > Microbacteriaceae > Conyzicola > Conyzicola sp. The sequence continues at coordinate 8,497 of NZ_JBXMIS010000050.1, forward strand.
AGTCGGCCGCGGCCGTCGCCTCAGCCTCCCTCACCGCTGAGCTCAACCACCTGGCCGACCGCATCAGCGTCGTTCGCGACGACGGCCTCGTGAGCCAGCCCGACGCCTCGGCAGATGTCGTGTTGCTGAACCCACCGTTCCACATCGGCGCGGTCGTTCACACCGGGCCAGCCCACCGCCTGTTCTCCGATGCTGCCCGTGTTCTGAAGCCCGGTGGCGAGCTCTGGACGGTCTTCAACTCGCATCTTGGCTACCGGCAGGCTCTCGCGAGGATGGTCGGTCCGACCGATCTCGTCACGCACACAGAGAAGTTCATGGTGACGGTGTCGCGAAAGGGTGGCAGCTGAATGTTCCTTAATGGTTCGCTAGGAGCGATAGGGCGTGGCGACGCATCCATCGACCGCGTAAACTTGAGTCGATCAAACTCAACTCTGCCAGATCACAGTCAGCGAAAGGGCTAGCGCTCCGTGGCCAACATGCAGGGTGCCCCCGGCACCGACGAAGAGCAGAAGACTGCGCTCGAGAAGTACGGCGTCGATCTCACCGCCATTGCGCGCAGCGGCAAGCTCGATCCGGTGATCGGTCGAGACGCCGAGATCCGTCGCGTCAGCCAGGTGCTCACCCGCCGCACCAAGAACAACCCCGTGCTCATCGGCGAGCCCGGCGTCGGCAAGACCGCTGTCGTCGAGGGTCTCGCCCAGCGCATCGTCGCGGGCGACGTTGCCGACTCTCTGAAGAACAAGCGACTCGTCTCCCTCGACCTCGCGGCGCTGGTGGCCGGCGCCAAGTACCGCGGCGAGTTCGAGGAGCGCCTCAATGCGGTTCTCGCCGAGATCAACGAGGCAGAGGGCGAGATCATCACCTTCGTCGACGAACTGCACACCCTCATGGGTGCGGGTGGCGGCGAGGGCTCTGTTGCGGCATCCAACATGCTCAAGCCCATGCTCGCCCGCGGCGAGCTGCGCCTCATCGGCGCGACGACGCTCGACGAGTACCGCCAGTACATCGAGAAGGATGCCGCACTCGAGCGCCGCTTCCAGCAGGTCTTCGTCGGCGAGCCGTCGGTCGAGGACACGGTTGCCATCCTGCGCGGGCTCAAGGGGCGATACGAGGCCCACCACAAGGTGACGATCGCCGACAGCGCCCTCGTTGCCGCGGCATCCCTCAGCAACCGGTACATCTCCGCCCGGCAGCTTCCAGACAAGGCGATCGACCTCATCGACGAGGCGGCCTCCCGGCTCAAGATGGAGATCGACTCTTCTCCCGTAGAGATCGACGAGCTCAAGCGCAGCGTCGACCGACTGCGCATCGAAGAGCTCGCGCTCAAGAAGGAAAAGGACTCGGCCTCGAAAGACCGGCTCGAGAAGCTGCGCATCGACATGAACACCCGCCAGCAGGAGCTCGACACGCTCGAGCGTCGCTGGCAGGCAGAGAAGTCGAGCCTTCACAGCGTCGGCGACCTCAAGAGCCAGCTCAACCAGGCTGAGATCGACCGCGACCGCGCGATGCGCGACCAGGACTGGCAGCACGCGTCGAAGCTCAACTACGAGGTCATCCCCTCGATCGAGAAGGCGATTGCCGAGGCGGAGCAGGTCGAGCAGCTCGGACCGCGCATGGTCAACGACCAGGTGACCGACGAGGACATCGCGGCCGTCGTGGCCGCATGGACGGGCATTCCCGTGGCGAAGCTCAAGCAGGGCGAGACCGAGCGACTGCTCAGCCTCGAGACGGAGCTCGGCAAGCGACTCATCGGGCAGAAGGATGCGGTCAAGGCCGTCTCCGAGGCGGTGCGCCGCTCGCGCGCCGGCATCTCCGACCCCGCCAAGCCCACCGGCTCCTTCCTGTTCCTCGGCCCGACCGGTGTCGGCAAGACGGAGCTCGCGAAGGCGCTCGCGGAGTACCTCTTCGACGACGAGAAGGCGCTCGTGCGCATCGACATGAGCGAGTACGGCGAGAAGTTCGCCGTGTCGCGGCTCGTCGGAGCCCCTCCCGGCTACGTCGGCTACGAGCAGGGCGGACAGCTGACCGAGGCCGTTCGGCGTCGGCCGTACAGCGTGATCCTGCTCGACGAGATCGAGAAGGCGCACCCAGAGGTCTTCGACATCCTGCTGCAGGTGCTCGACGACGGACGACTCACGGATGGACAGGGCCGCACCGTCGACTTCCGCAACGTCATCCTCATCCTGACCTCCAATCTCGGCAGCCAGTTCCTCACCGACCCGGCCCTCAGCTGGACGGAGAAGACCGACTCGGTGAATGCACTCGTTCGCCAGGCGTTCAAGCCGGAGTTCGTCAACCGCCTCGACGACATCGTGGTGTTCGCCCCACTGACGCAGGACGACCTCGGCCAGATCGTGTCGCTCTACATCGACCGGCTCGAGAAGCGGCTCGTCGAGCGGCGGCTGCAGCTGGCTGTCACGCCGAGTGCGCGCGCCTGGCTCGCCGATCGCGGCTTCGACCTCAACTACGGGGCGCGGCCGCTTCGACGGCTCATGCAGCGCGAGATCGACGACCGACTGGCGCGAGCGCTCCTGGCCGGAGACATCCGCGATGGCGACACGGTGATGGTCGACCTCGTCGGCGACGACCTCACGGTCAAGCGCTTCGACGACGCCGCCGCCTAGCTCACCCCTCCCCGTAGCTCCAGCTGCGGGCTCGGGGACGGAGTTGCAGTTGGGGCGGCGAAACTGTTTCTGGGGCGGCGAGCGTGCTGCGGCTAGGCGCGCAGCTTCGACATCGCGATTGCGCTGTCCATGACTATGCGGGTGAGCACGGCGTAGTCGAACTGACCTCGAGTGAGGTCGAGCGCGCTGCGCACGGCAATGCCGTAGGCGACGGGCCACTGCTGCGGGTCTGGCGCGCTGGCCCTGATGCTTGGCAGCAGCACGTCGAACGACGGGAGGTAGCCGCGCGGGGTGTCGTCGGCGGCGGAGCCCTCTGCGTACCTCGGCAGGCCGAACTGGTCGCCGCCGACGGTGGCGGCGCTGTGCGCGAAGTACTCGTTCGCATCGGGAACCTCTCCGCTGAGCTCGCGCACCTTCGTGCCGACAAGCTCCCAGAACGAGTAGCGGTGCTCGGCGAGCGGTCGGTTGATGGCGTCGCCGAACAGGTACTCGTCGCCGTTGGCGCCGGACACCTCGATGTAGCTGAGGCCGGCGTAGTCGGGATGCCCGGTCGCGAGTGCGTCGAGAGCGGCCAGCTGGCAGGCGTGACCGGCATGGGCTCCCAGCGCCGTGAAGAGGGACTCGACGTGCACGCCGCGCTCCGAGGTCATCGCACCGAGCATGCGGTCGAGGATGATGCCGGCCGCCTCCGCGGCCCCGTCGAGGAAGGCGGTGTCGGAGTTCGGTGGGGTGTCGCTCATGCTCTCATTCTCGATGAGTCGGGCCGTGCGGTCGCTTCTGCCCGCGAGAACCGACCGCGACGCCCGACGCACGAGGCCTCGGCGTCGCGGCGCGCGTAGGCTCGAACCATGCTTGCGACGATCATCCACGGCGACCACGACGTTCGACTCGAGGAGGTTGCCGATCCGCACCTCACCGACTCCGGCATCGACGCGATCGTGCGCGTCGTCGCGGCGTGCGTCTGCGGCTCCGACCTGTGGCCGTACCGCGGCGTCACCGACACCCCGAAGCCGCGGCGCATCGGGCACGAGTTCGTCGGCATCGTCGAGTCGGTCGGTGCCGCCGTGTCGAAGGTCAAGGTCGGCGACTTCGTCATCGCCCCCTTCTACGACTGCGACATGACCTGCGTGAACTGCCAGAACGGGGTCAGCACCTCGTGCCTGGACGGTGGATGGTGGGGCTCCGACGACAGACACGGCGGGTTCGCCGACGGCGCCCAGGGTGAGCGCGTGCGGGTGCCACACGCCGACGGGTCGTTGGTCGCGACTCCATCGCAGCCAGACCCCGCGCTCGTGCCGAGCCTGCTGACCCTCGCCGACGTGATGGGCACGGGGCACCATGCGGCCGTGTCCGCCGGGGTGACCGTCGGCTCGACGGTCGTCGTCGTAGGGGATGGAGCGGTCGGCCTGTGTGCGGTGCTCGCAGCCAGACGGCTGGGTGCATCCAGGATCGTTGCCATGTCGCGCAACCCGGAGCGCTCGGCCCTCGCGCGGGAGTTTGGCGCCACCGACATCGTCGAGGCCCGCGGAGCTGAGGGCGCGAAGGCCGTCAAGGCGCTCTTCGACGGCATCGGCGCCGACTGCGTGCTCGAGTGCGTCGGCACGAAGGAGTCAATGGACCAGGCGCTGCGCTCCGCGCGACCCGGCGGGATGGTCGGCTACGTGGGTGTGCCGAACGGCGGCCCAGAGCTGCCGATCGGCGTGATGTTCGGCACGAACATCGGGGTCAACGGCGGGGTCGCCCCCGTGCGCAACTACATCGACGAGCTGCTGCCAGAGGTGCTCGACGGCCGCATCAATCCCGGCCGGGTGTTCGACCTCGAGCTGCCGCTCGCGGAGGTCGCCGAGGCCTACGCCGCGATGGACGAGCGCCGCGCCATCAAGGTGCTGCTGCGGCCCTAGCCCCCAGCCAGCAGCTCGTCGCGCAGCTTGCGGCGCAGCACCTTGCCGATGATCGACTTGGGCAGCGCCTCCACCACGACGAATCGGCGTGGCACCTTGTAGGCCGCGAGCGTCTCGCGGGCGAAGGCCGTGATCGCCTTCTCGTCGAGCGAGGCGCCGGGCTCGAGCACGATCGCGGCAACGACATCCTCCCCGCTGTGGTCGCTCGGCATGCCGAGCACGGCGACCTCTGCGACGCCGGGGAACTTGTTGAGCGCCTCCTCCACTTCGCTCGGCGCGACGTTGAAGCCGCCGGTGATCACGAGCTCCTTGATGCGGTCGACGACGTAGACGAAGCCCTTCTCGTCGATGGTGACGATGTCGCCGGTGCGGAACCAACCGTCGGCAAAGACCTCTGCCGTCTCGTTCGGCTTGTTCCAGTAGCCGCTCATGACCTGGGGTCCCTTGACCACGAGCTCGCCGCGCTCGCCTGGGGCAACCTCGACGGTCGGGTTGTCTGGGTCGACGACGCGCACGAGGGTCGACGGCAGCGGAAGGCCGACGGAGCCGGCCACGCGTGAGGTGTGCACAGGGTTGGCGATGAGCACCGGCGAGGTCTCTGAGAGGCCGTAGCCCTCGACGAGGAACCCGCCGGTCTCCGCCTCCCACGGCTCCACGACCGAGGCGCGCAGCGGCATCGCACCGGAGATGGCGATCTGGATGCCCGCAAGCGACACCCCCTTCTCCGCCGCGCGTGCCTGCAGCCGCTCGTAGATCGGGGGAACAGCCGGAAGGAACGTCGGCGGCCGCTTCTTGATCACGGTGAGCACGAGGTCTGGGTCGAAGCGCGGGAAGAGCACGAGCCGGGCGCCCATGCTCATCGCGAACGTGAGGCACAGCGTGAGCCCGTAGGCGTGGAACAGCGGCAGCACCGCGTAGACGACGGAGGTGCCGCGCTCGACGGTCGGCACCCAGGCCCGGGCCTGCGCGGCATTCGCGGCAAGGTTGAGGTGGGTGAGGGTCGCGCCCTTGGGGTGGCCGGTGGTGCCGCTCGTGTACTGGATGAGCGCGACATCCTCGACCCCCGGACGAGGAACGGATGCGGCAATCGGCTCATTCTTGACGAGCTGCTGCCACGAGATGGCGCCCTTCACCCGCTCGGTCAGGGCCGCGCGCGACTCGCGAGCCTTCTTGATCGGAAGCATCAGCGCGAACCGGGTGAGGAATCCCATGCCCTTGGTGATGTCGATGGAGATGATCGTGTCGAGCGCGAGGTCG
>NZ_JBXMIS010000051.1:0-5647 GCF_057073975.1 Conyzicola sp.
CTCACGGTCAACGTCACGACGATCGTCATCGGCTTCGTGTACCTCCTCTCGATCTCGTGGGTGCTCGGCGTCATCTTCGTCGTGTGCTCGACGCCGCTCTGGATCTTCAGCTACCTGTTCGAGGCCAAGTACTCCTCGATCGCGCGATTGAGCCAGGACCAGTCCGGCGACCTCGCGACGGCCGTCGAGGAGTCGGTGCACGGCATCCGGGTACTCAAGGCATTCGGCCGCGGCCGGTACTCGCTCGACAAGTTCGCCGAGCGGGCAGAGGAGCTGCGTCGCACCGAGATCGCCAAGGCGCGGGCGATCGGCGGCATCTGGCTGTGGATCATCGTCGTGCCCGACGTGACCTTCGCGATCGCCCTGTTCTCCGGGGTCGTGCTCGCGGTCAACGGCCAGCTCACCGTCGGTGCGCTCGTCGCGTTCTTCGCGACCGCGATGGTGCTGCGATTCCCCGTCGACTCCATCGGGTTCCTGCTGTCGATGACCTTCGACGCGCGAACGGCGACCGACCGCTTCTTCGAGGTGCTCGACAGCGAGAACACGATCCTTGATCCGGTCAACCCTGTCGAGATCGCCGAACCGAGGGGCCGCCTCGTCTTCGAGAACGTGCACTTTCGCTACCAGGACGCGCCCGACGACCAGCGCGACCTGCTCGACGGCATCGACCTCGCCGTCGAGGCGGGGGAGACGATGGCGATCATCGGGCTCACCGGTTCTGGCAAGACGACACTGACGGCGCTCTCGACGCGCCTCTACGACGTGACCGGCGGCCGGATCACCATCGACGGGGTCGACGTGCGCGACCTGACGCGCGAGAGCCTGCGCACCCACATCGCCATGGCCTTCGAAGACGCGACGCTGTTCTCCGCCTCGGTGCGCGAGAACGTGGCTATGGGGCGCCCAGATGCCTCAGACGAGGATCTCGCCGCTGCCCTCTCGATCGCCCAGGCCGACTTCGTCTACGACCTGCCGCACGGGCTCGACACCACCATCGGGGAGGAGGGGCTGAGCCTCTCCGGCGGTCAGCGCCAGCGGCTCGCCCTCGCCAGGGCGGTCGCGGCCAACCCGGAGATCCTCGTGCTCGACGACCCGCTGTCGGCGCTCGACGTCGACACAGAGCGCCAGGTCGAGGAGGCGCTGCGCTCTGTGCTGCAGCGCACCACCGCTCTTGTCGTCGCCCACCGTCCCTCGACGGTCGCGCTCGCCGACCGCGTCGCGTTGCTCGAGAACGGCCGCATCACTGCGATCGGCACGCACTCAGAACTGCTCGCCACGAGCGACCACTACCGATTCGTCATCTCGAGCCTCGACGAGGACGGCGAGATGCTCACGACCGACGGAAAGGGGGGATCGCGATGACCATGTTCGGTGTTCAGGACGAAGACCGCTCCCTGCTGACAGCAGACGAGAGCCGCCGCATCCGCCAGCGCTCGCTGCGACTGCTCGGCTCGCTACTGCGACCGCTGCGCTGGCGGGTGGTGCTCACCGCATCCGTCGCCGTGCTCACGAGCGTCGCGCAGGTGGTCGGGCCCGCGCTCATCGCGTACGGCGTCAACCAGGGGCTGCCCGCCGCGCGCGATGGCGAGTGGATGCCGATCGCCATGACCGCGACCGTCTTCATCGCCGCGGGAATCCTCGGTGCCGTCTCGATGGCGTGGTTCACCGTGCTCACGGCGAAGCTCAGCCAGGGCCTGCTGCTCGACCTGCGCAAGCGGGTCTACCACCAGACCCAGGAGCTCTCACTCGACTTTCACGAGAGCTACACCTCCGGCCGCATCATCGCGCGTCAGACGAGCGACCTCGAGTCGATCCGCGAGCTGCTGGATGGCGGCGTCAGCCAGCTGGTGCAGGGCACCATGTTCATGGGCTTCGTCGCGCTCGCGGCCTTCACCGTCGATCCGATCAGCGCGTTCTGCCTGCTCGGTGCCCTCGTGCCGTTCGTCGCGCTGAGCCGGTGGTTCCAGGTCAACTCGTCGCGCCGGTTCCGCCGAACGCGGGTGGCATCTGCGCGCATCATCGTGCACTTCGTCGAGACGATGCGCGGCATCCGTGCGGTGCAGGCGTTCCGCAAGGAGAAGCGCAACGAGGCGGAGTACGCAGAGCACGTCGAGGAGTACCGCGACGCGAACGCCAACGTGTTCAAGCTGTTCAGCACCTACGAGCCGGGCATCGTGCTCATCGGCAACGTGACGATCGCGGTGATCCTGCTGTTCGGCGGTATCCGTGCCCTCGACGGCTCCCTCGCGATCGGATCGCTGCTCGCGGCGCTGCTCTACGCGCGGCAGTTCTTCATGCCAACCTACGACATGGCGATGTTCTACAACTCCTACCATGCCGCTGCCGCGTCGCTCGAGAAGATCTCCGGCGTGCTCGAGGAGGAGCCGACCGTCGCACCCCCGACCACGCCGATCGACCTGTGGCAGGCCAAGGGCGCGCTCGACTTCGACAACGTCGCCTTCTCGTACACGCGGGATTCCGTGGTGCTTCCCGAGTTCTCGCTGCAGATCCCCGCAGGGCAGACCATCGCCCTCGTGGGATCAACCGGCGCGGGCAAGTCGACGCTCGCCAAGCTCATCTCGCGGTTCTACGACCCGAGCCACGGCTCGCTCTCGCTCGACGGCGTCGACCTTCGCCACATGCACCCGAAAGACCTGCGCCGCGCCATCGTCATGGTGACGCAGGAGGCCTACCTGTTCTCCGGGTCGGTTGCAGAGAACATCGCGATCGGCAAGCCGACGGCAACGCGTTCCGAGGTGGTCGACGCGGCGAAGGCGGTCGGCGCCCACGAGTTCATCATGGCTCTGCCCCAGGGCTACGACACCGACGTGAACAAGCGCGGTGGGCGGGTCTCGGCGGGGCAGCGGCAGTTGCTGTCCTTCGCGCGCGCCTTTCTCGCCGACCCGGTCGTGCTCATCCTCGACGAGGCGACCGCCTCGCTCGACATCCCGTCGGAGCGGCTGGTGCAGGAGGGCCTGACCACCCTGCTCTCCGATCGAACCGCGATCATCATCGCGCACCGTCTGTCGACGGTCGCGATCGCCGACCGCGTGCTCGTCATGGAGCACGGCCGCATCGTCGAGGATGGCGCTCCCGCCGAGCTCATCGCCGGCACCGGCCGCTTCTCGCAGCTGCACGCGGCGTGGCGCGACTCCCTGGTGTGATTCTCCCGTAGCTCCAGCTATGAGCTCGGCGACCCAGTTGTAGCGTGCGGGTTGACGCGGTTTCTGGGGCGCTGAGTGGGTTGTCGGATGGCCGAGTGGGTTCCGACTCGACCACCCTGCGTGACTTCTTCAACCGCGCGCGGCTTTGCAGGGGCGCGTGGATGTAAAAGTCGCGCGCGGGTGGCTGAGAGCGTCAGTGGAAGTTGCGCACGGCCGTGCGGCCCTCGACCACGAGGGGCTCGAAGGCGTCGGCCACGAGGTTGCAGACGCCCTCGGGGGAGCGCTCGAGGATGCCGCGGATGATGAGCGCCGCAGACTCCCGTGCCACGCGACGGTAGCGGTTCCACACGCCGACGGTGCAGATCACGTTGACCATGCCCGTCTCATCCTCGAGGTTCATGAAGGTGACGCCGCCCGCCGTGGCTGGTCGCTGGCGATGGATGACGACACCGCCGACCTCGATGCGCCGGCCGTTCTCTGCATCGCGAAGCCCCGACGCCGGTAGCACCCCGCGGGCGTCGAGCCCCGCCCGTGCGTGCCGCATCGGGTGGTCGTCGGTTGAGATGCCGGTCGCCCACAGGTCGCTGACGACCTGCTCCGCCGGGGTGAGCATCGGGAAGAGCGGCGGCTGCACGGCGACGAAGGTGCCCGGCAGGTAGGCGGCCTTGTCGAGGGCGGCGTAGCCGGCATCCCAGATCGCCTCGCGGCGGGTGAGGCCGAGGGAGTCGAAGGCGCCGGCGGCGGCGAGTGCCTCGAGCTGCGCGGCGGTGAGGCCGACGCGGCGCGACAGGTCGCCGAGGTCGGTGTACGCCCCCGCTAGACGCTCGGCAACGATGCGGGTGGCCAGCTCGACCCCGATGCCGCGCACCCCGGCGAGGCCGAGTCGCACCTCGAAGCCACCGTCGCGTCTATGGTCAGACGTCGGCGACGCGGTCGCCGGGTCGAACAGGCCGGTCGGCGGTTGCTCCGAAAGAGCGCACGCATCCATTCCCGTTGCCGGGCCGGCACCCTCCAATGAGGCGTGCACCCCAGAGATCAGGATGTCGGGTCGCAGCACCGTGACGCCGTGGCGCCGGGCGTCGGCCGTGAGGGTCGCCGGCGAGTAGAAGCCCATGGGCTGCGCGCGCAGCAGCGCCGCGAGGAAGGCGGCGGGGTAGTGCAGCTTGATCCACGAGCTCGCGTAGACGAGAAGGGCGAAGCTGATCGAGTGGCTCTCGGCGAAGCCGAAGTTCGCGAAGGCCTCGATCTTGTTGTAGATGTTGTCGGCGGCCTCACCGGTGATGCCGTTCGAGGCCATGCCCTCATACAGTTTCGAGCGCAGCGAGGAGATCTTCTCCAGCCCCCGCTTCGACCCCATGGCGCGGCGCAGCAGGTCGGCGTCCTCCGCAGAGCAGTTGCCGACCGCCATGGCCATCTGCATGAGCTGCTCTTGAAACAGCGGCACGCCCATGGTGCGCTCGAGCACGGGCTCGAGCATGGGATGCGGGTAGGTGATCGGCTCCTTGCCGAGCTTGCGGCGGATGTAGGGGTGCACCGCCCCGCCCTGGATCGGACCGGGACGAATGAGCGCGATCTCGATGACCAGCTCGTAGAAGCGTCGCGGCTGCAATCGCGGCAGGGTGCCCATCTGGGCACGGGACTCGACCTGGAACACCCCGACCGAGTCGGCGACGCACAGCATGTCGTAGACGCCCTTCTCCTCTTTCGGCAGGGTCTCGAGCGACCACTCCTCACCCGTCGAGTCGCGGATGAGGTCGAAGGCGTACTGCAGCGCCGCGAGCATGCCGAGCCCGAGCAGGTCGAACTTGACCAGGCCCATGAACGCGCAGTCGTCTTTGTCCCACTGCACCACGGTGCGGTCGTCCATGCGGGCGTGCTCGATCGGCACGATCTCGCCGACGGGCCGGTGGGTGAGCACCATGCCGCCGGAGTGGATGCCGAGGTGCCGCGGAAACCGCAGCACCTCGCTCGCGAGCTCGAGCACCTTCGCGGGGATCTCGTGCCCGTCGGGCGGAGTGATGGATGACCACGAGTCGATCTGCTTCGACCACGCGTCTTGCTGGCCAGGACCGTATCCGAGTGCCTTCGCCATGTCGCGAATGGCGGACGTCGGGCGGTAGCTGATGACGTTCGCGACCTGGGCCGCATTGCGCCGGCCGTACTTCGCGAAGACGTACTGGATCACCTCCTCGCGCCGGTCGGAGTCGAAGTCGACGTCGATGTCTGGCTCCTCGTCGCGCATGCTCGAGAGGAACCGCTCGAACGGCAGCCCGTAGAAGATCGAGTCGACGGCGGTGATGCCGAGCAGGTAGCAGACCGCAGAGTTGGCCTGAGGAGGATGTCGGGGCGGGCGATCACGGCGCGGGCGATGGCGGCCCGCTGCTTCTCGCCGCCCGAGAGCACGGCGGGCAGCGCATCGAGCCGCTCGCCGAGCCCAACCCAGTCGAGCAGCTCGGTGACGTTGGCGCGGTAGGAGCTCTCCG
>NZ_JBXMIS010000052.1:0-25527 GCF_057073975.1 Conyzicola sp.
ATGGCGGTCGCCCGGTCGCTGTGCCGACGCCCTCCATCGAGCTGGTGTCCGACCCGAAGCGCCGACGAGTCGCGCAGCGAGGTCACGAGTGCTCTGGCGTAGGCGAGCCATCCGACCTTCTTCTTCAACTCCGGGTCGGTGTTGTTCATGATCTGGGCGTCGAGTCCGGCTCCGGCCATGACAAGGAAGGCGTGCTCGTCGATCGACCGGTCGGCCCGGCGGATGCCGATGCGCGCGACGTCCACCTCGCGGATGGCTCCGGTGAACGCGGTGTGGATCGAGTGGGCCATGTCATCGAGCGTGAGGTCGAGGTTGCGGGCAAGGAGGTTGCCGGTGCCACTGGGCAGGAGGGCGACGGCGGCATCCTTGGACGTTCTCACCACCTCGGAGACCGTTCGCACCGTTCCGTCGCCGCCGACGGCAATGACCATGGACGCGCCCTTCGCGAGCGCCTCGGTCGCCTGGCCAGTGCCCGGGTCGTCCTCTGTCGTCTCTAGCCAGATCACCTGCCAGCCCTCGGCTCCCGGTTCGGCGGCGATCGCCTCGCGCAGATCCTCCACCTCCACCTTGATCGGGTTGTAGATCACAGCGGCCGTGCGGGAGGAGGTCATGGGTCGAGCCTAGGGAGGCTGGCTGGGAAGGGCGGGGGGGTTGACACCGGGGTTCGCTTCCCGCCTCGGCCCGGCGGTGACCGACGAACTCGCATGTTGTGTCACTACGCTTCGACCATGAAGCGGATTACCTACAGTGGCGGCTCGATCGTCACCAGCAACGCCATCACATCCGCGCTGCTCGACTACACGACTGCCGTGGCCGATGCAGAGAACGCCGTCACCGTCGACGTCACGGTGCTCCTCGACAACGGCGACACGGCAGTGCACACGGTGCTGCTGAGCCCCGCGAGCCAGTTCGTCGTCGCCGACGTCGGGGGCATGAGCGAGGAGGACGAGCAGCAGAAGTTTCCGATACCGGAGATGCCGCAGGTGGGCATCGTCGGAGCGGTCGAGACCACACCCGATGCCCAGCGCACGGCGGCAGAGGTCAACGAGATCATGAGCGACATCGACGACGGACTGGGGCAGTAATCATGGGCAAGTTCATATACGGCACGCCGTCGATCGCGGTCGACTTCGACGACCGGGTGCTCGCGCACCTCAAGATCGTCATCCTCTCGAAGGTGCGTCGCGGCGAGAGCTTCACGTTCTCGTGGGAGTACTCGGCTGCCGCTGGCAGCGGCCACAGCTCGATCTGGATCCACCCGACGATCCCGCTGCAGTTCGACTTCCTCGGCAGCAAGGAGCCGCAGCTCAACCGGGCGTGGGTCGAGGAGCTCGTTCGGCTCGCAAACAGCCCAGCGGGGCTGCGGGTCACCCCGGAGCCGAAGGACGCCCCGCCGAGCGCCTGACCCCTGCACCGGGGCGCTAGCGTTGTGGGGTGAACAGACTCCCCCGCCGTGTGCTCATCCCCGTCGTCGCTGGCGTCGTCGCGCTCGCGATCGCGGCCGTCGCCGTCTTCTTCCTCGTGGTCAAGCCGGAGACCGACTCGCTCGGTGCCTACACCGCGGCATCCGATGACCTTCTCGCAGCACAGTCGTCGGCGCAGCAGGCTCGAGAGTCGGTCGTTGCCCAGCTGACGACCGCGAGCGCGACGAGCGCATCGGCGACGACTCTCGCCGACTCCATCGGCCCCGCCTACGTGGCCGACGTCTCGACCATCGCCGCGGTGCGTGCCGCGGCAGAGCCGCTCGCCGCGCTCTCGTCGACCGGGGTTCCAGAGCTCGCCGAGGTGGCTATCCCCGATGCACCCGCCGGCCGAGAGCAGCGCGTCACGGCCGCGGCGGCCCTCCGGGCGCAGATCCCGGCGATCGAGGCGGCCGCTGCCGCCTACGAGACGCAGGCGCAGCAGGTCGCTGACGCCGTATCCGCGGTCGATACCGCGATGGATGCCGTGGTCGCCTCGGCGCACACCACCGGCACGACAGATGCGCTGCCCGCACTCGCCTCCGCCGAGACGGTGGCGGCATACAGCGCGGCCGTCGACGCGCTCGCCTCTCCCGCCGACGGGGCCGATCCCCTCGCCCTCCTCACGGCCTACCAGGACGCGTGGACGGCCGGCATCGCATCCGCAGAGACCGCGGCGCGCGCCGCCGGCGAGGCAAGCGAGCCCACGATCATCCGCGGCATCCTCGTGGCCAACAAGACCTACGCGCTGCCCAGCGACTACGGCAACGGGCTCACCGCAGAGACCCAGTCGGCCTTCGCGACGATGAAGGCGGCTGCGGCAGCCGAGGGCAACAACCTCTTCATCTCGAGCGGCTTCCGCTCGTATGCGACCCAGACCGGGCTCTACAACAAGTACGTCGCCAACGACGGCAAGGCGGAGGCCGACCGCTACTCTGCGCGCCCGGGCCACAGCGAGCACCAGACCGGACTCGCCTTCGACCTCAACAGCATCTCCGAGGCATTCGGCGGCCAGCCCGCCGGCATCTGGGTCGCAGAGCACGGCCACGAGTACGGCTTCATCGTGCGCTACCCGCAGGGCAAGGAGGATGTGACCGGATACAAGTGGGAGCCGTGGCACATCCGCTACGTCGGCGTCGAGACGGCAACGAAGCTGCACGACAGCGGGCTGACGGTCGAGGAGTACCTGGGGATCACGTCGTCGTACGAGTAGGTCTAGTCGTGCGGCGGGTTGTACATGAACTCGATGCGGATGCCGTTCTCCTCCTCGAGAAACGCCGCGTAGTAGCGCTCTGAGAAGCGCGGGTACGGCTTGGGATCGCGCACCGGCATCCAGCCCGCCTCGACCGCGATCGCGTGGACGCGATCGACCTCTGCCGGTGAGTCCATCGCGAAGGCGAGGTGCTGCCAGCCGACATGGCCGTGGATGTGGGGTCCGGTTCCCGGCTCGCGCGCCGGCATCAGGATGAACTCTGTCTCCCCCTCGCGGTACCACGACACCGAGTTCTCCGCGTCGGTGCGGTCGAATCCGAGGGCCTGCAGCACGGCGTCGAACTGCGGCATCGAGCGGGCCACGTTCTCAACGGTGATGCCGAGGTGGTCGAAGACGGTCATCGCGGCAGTCTACGAAGGGAACCGCTCGACAGCTACGGGGACCGCTTCGCGGGCTGGGTCTACTGAGTCGGGCTGCGCCCCACCGGCACGGCCGTCCTATTGCGCGGTTCTTCGCGGCCGCGAGCGTGCAGCAGGCGCAATACGCCGGAACCGGCGCGGCGGGGACCCCGCCTGATAAGACCGCCATCAAGCAAGCGAGGCCGCCCCTTTCGGGACGGCCTCGTTTACTTGAGTCGGGCTGACAGGATTTGAACCTGCGACCCCTTGACCCCCAGTCAAGTGCGCTACCAAGCTGCGCCACAGCCCGTGACTTGTCCGTGCTTCCGAAGAAGCGAAACGAACCTCGAAAAGCTTAGCGCAGCCAGAACGGGCTCAGCGCAGCCGGGGCCGCAGCTCTGGCCAGCTCGCCGCGAAACCGGGGTGCAGGGGCAGGGAGTCGACCGCCTCGAGAGGCACCCAGCGCAGTTCCTCGCTCTCGGCATCCCCGATCACCGGCTCGAAGGCCTCGCTGGCCTCGACGACCACGGTCGTGTACGACCAGTACCCGAGGTCGAGAACGCTGGTGAAGAGCTCTGTCACGAGTGCGCGCGGAACGCCCGCCTCCTCGCTCGCCTCGCGGAGGGCACCGTCGACGGCACTCTCCCCCTTGTTGCGGGCTCCACCCGGAAGGCCCCAGGTGCCGCCGAAGTGGCTCCACCCCACACGGTGCTGCAGCAGGATTCCGCTGCCGCGATGCCACACGAGGAGCCCCGCTGCGCCGTAGAGGCCCCAGAACTTCTCGCCGTTGGGTCCGAACACCCAGGCATCACCCGGATCGCGGCGCGCGTAGGGAGGAAGCGGCGGAGGGCCTTGCATCACGAGCCTCCATCCATGTCTCCGGTGCAGCCGCTGGGAGTCACCTCAGTGTGCCAAGAGTGCCGCTGGTTCGAAGCGTAGCGTCGAAACATGACAACAATCACAAAGTCCGTTGACGTCGACGTGCCCATCACAACCGCGTACAACCAGTGGACGCAGTTCGAGTCGTTCCCGCAGTTTCTGAGCGGGATCGAGTCGGTCACCCAGGCGGACGACACCCACACACACTGGAAGGTCAAGGTCGGCGGAGTCGAGCGCGAATTCGACGCCACCATCACGGAACAGCACCCGGATGAGCGGGTCGCCTGGCAGAGCACCGACGGCACCTCGCACGCCGGCGTCGTCACGTTCCACCGGTTGGCTGACGACGAGACGCGCGTGACGGTGCAGCTCGACTGGCAGCCGGAGGGCTTCATCGAGCACGCGGGCGCCGTTCTCGGCATCGACGACCTGCAGATCGCGCGCGACCTCAAGAAGTTCAAGGAGCTCATCGAGGCCAACGGCTTCGAGTCGGGCGCCTGGCGCGGCGATGTGCCGCGGTCGGATGACGCTACCGGGCGCTAGTCACTCGCCCGGGTACCGGTAGACGTCGATCACCGTCGGCGCTCCCTCAGGCACGTGCACGACGGTGATCGCGTCCCCCGCGCGGATGCTGCCGGTGCGCGTGACACGAAGGTACGGGCCGAGGCGACGCTCGTCGCTGAAGCGCTTGACCCATCCGCGTTCGTTGGCTCCGCCGACCCAGCGGGCGAAGGTCTGGCACGGAGTGCGCGGCATAGTCACCTCGACCTCGACCTGGTCGCCGATTCGCCAGCGCTCGCCGATGTGGGCGGCGTTGACATCCATTCCGTCGATGCGGAGGTTCTCGCCGAACCAGCCGGCGGGCAGCTCACGACCGAGCTCAGCGCCCCAGAAGTCGGCGTCGGACTGCGAGTAGGCGTACAGGGCCTTGTCTGGCCCCCCATGGTGCTTGCGGTCGGCCTGTACGTCGCCGCGGAGCCCGTACTTCGTCACCTTGACCGCGCCGTCAGAGGGCCGCTTGTCGATCGCGGTCACACCGAAGTACCCGGAGTCGCGGCGCAGGTGCCCCACGACGCAAACCGCGAGCACCGTGGCCACTACTTGCGCTCCCGCTTCTCTCGCACTCGCATGTTCACGTTGATCGGCGTTCCCTCGAATCCGAAGATCTCGCGCAGACGGCGCGTGATGAATCGACGATACTGCGGGTCGAGGAAGCCCGTGGTGAAGAGAACGAACGTCGGCGGGCGACTCGCCGCCTGCGTTCCGAACAGGATGCGTGGCTGCTTGCCTCCGCGCAGCGGGTGCGGGTGCTCTGCGACGAGCTCGGCGAGCAGGGCGTTGAACTTGCCGGTCGGGATGCGGGTGTCCCACGAGGCGAGCGCCGTCTCGAGGGCGGGAACCAGCTTCTCCATGTGGCGGCCGGTCTTCGCCGAGATGTTGACGCGGGGAGCCCAGTCGACGTGGCTGAGGTCCTGCTCGATCTCGCGCTCGAGCATGAGGCGGCGCTCATCGTCGAGGAGGTCCCACTTGTTGAACGCGAGCACGAGTGCGCGACCAGACTCGAGCACGAGGTCGACGATCTTGAGGTCCTGGTTCGAGATGGGCTCGGTGACGTCGAGCAGCACGACGGCCACCTCCGCCTTCTCGAGTGCGGCGGTCGTGCGCAGCGTTGCGTAGAAGTCGGCGCCCTGCGAGAGGTGCACGCGACGACGGATGCCGGCGGTGTCGACGAAGCGCCAGAACTTGCCGGCGATCTCCACCTGCTCGTCGACCGGGTCGCGGGTGGTGCCCGCCATCTCGTTGACGACGACGCGCTCCTCGCCCGCGGTCTTGTTGAGCAGGCTCGACTTGCCGACGTTCGGGCGACCGAGGATGGCGACGCGACGCGGGCCGCCCACCTCCTCCTTGGCGACAGCGGAGACCTCGGGGAGGATGGTCAGCACCTTGTCGAGGAGGTCGGCAACGCCGCGGCCGTGCACAGCGGATACGGGCCACGGCTCGCCGAGTCCGAGCGACCACAGTGCTGCGGCCTCCGGCTCCTGGCGCACATCGTCGACCTTGTTGGCGACGAGGATGACGGGCTTCTTGGTCGAGCGCAGCAGGCGAACGACGTGCTCGTCGGTCGACGTGGCTCCGACCGTGGCGTCGACGACGAACAGCACGGCGTCGGCGAGGTCGATGGCGACCTCTGCCTGGGCGGCGACCGAGGCGTTGATGCCCTTGGCATCCGGCTCCCACCCGCCGGTGTCGACGATGGTGAACTTGCGGTTGTTCCACTCGCCCTTGTAGTTGACGCGGTCGCGGGTGACGCCGGGGGTGTCCTCGACGACGGCCTCGCGGCGACCGATGATGCGGTTCACCAGGGCCGACTTGCCGACGTTCGGGCGACCGACGATCGCCAGCACGGGAAGCGCGGGCAGGTAGGTGATCGCGTTCGGGTCCTCGCTGGCGAGGTCGAGCAGCCCGAGGTCCTCCTCGTCGAGGTCGTAGTCGGCGAGGCCGGCTCGAAGAGATGCCGCGCGCTGCGCTGCTGCGTCGTCATCGAGCGACGTGATGCGCTCGACCAGCCCGCTGTCGAGTTCTGGGAAGTCGTCGTTGTCGGGCATGGTGTCCTCTTTACTGGGTGCTGCGAATGAGCGATACGACCGCATTCACGGTCTGCTCGAAGTCGAGTTCGGTCGAGTCGACGGTTATGACACCGTCTGCGGCATTCATGAAGTCGACGACCTGGGAGTCCTGGGCATCGCGCGAGCTGAGCTGCTGCGCGGTCTTCGCGGCCGATTCCGTGGTGACCTCGGCAGAACGCCTAGCCATTCTAGCTTCTTCCGTGGCTGTGAGCAGAATACGCACGGCGGCATCCGGTGCCACGACGGTCGTGATGTCGCGCCCCTCGACGACCATGCCGGGTGCCGTGGAGGCCGCGATGATGTCGCGGAACAGCCCGACGAGGTAGGTGCGCACCTCTGGCACGCGGGCTATCGCGCTGACGACGGCGGTCACTCGCGGCTCGCGGATCGCCGATGTCACGTCATGCTCGCCGACGCGCACCCAGTAGTCGGCCGGGTCGGTTGCGATCGAGTAGTCGAAGTCGTCGAGGGAGCCGAGCACCGCACCGGCGTCCTCTGCGTCGACCCCGCGGTCGAGCACGCTCCAGGCGAGCCCACGGTAGGCCGCACCGGTGTCGAGGTAGTCGAAGCCGAGAGCGGCAGCCGCAGCCTTGCTCACGCTCGACTTGCCGGAGCCGGCTGGCCCGTCGATGGCTGTCACGAAATGGGTCATGCCTTCTCTCCTGCGATCTTCCAGCCCCGCGCCTCGAGTTCGGCGACGAGGCGCTTCTCTGCCGTCGGCAGTACAGCGATCTCGGCGAGGCCGAACTGCGCCCCTGGCGAGTGCTCGAGGCGCAGGTCTTCCATATTGACGCCGAGTTCGCCGATCTCGGTAAGCAGCCGGGCGAGCTCCCCCGGCACGTCGGAGACCATGACCACGAGGGTGCTGAAGTGACCGGCCGAGCCGTGCTTGCCCGGCAGGCGCGCGACTCCCGCGTTGCCCGCGGCGATCGCCTCGGCGAGCGCGCGACGCGAGCCCTGCGCATCGGGTGCGGCGAGCGCCGCGATGACGGCGTCGAGGTCGTCACGGTACGCGCTCAGCACGGTGGAGACGGCGGGGGCATTGGCCCCGAGGATCTGCACCCACAGCGCGGGATCACTCGCGGCGATACGGGTCGTGTCGCGCAGGCCCTGGCCCGTGAGCCCGACCGCCGCGTCGGCGGCCGGCTGCAGCTGCTTGGCCAGCAGCGAGGCGACGATCTGCGGCGCGTGCGAGACGAGCGCAACGCTCGCGTCGTGCTCAGCCGGCGACATCGTCACGGGAACCGCTCCGAGGTCGAGTGCGAGGTCTTCGAGGGCGCGCTGCTGGCTCGCAGTGGAATGCTCGTGCGGGCAGATGACCCAGGGGCGGCCGAGAAACAGGTCGGCACGGGCATTGACCGGTCCGCCGCGTTCGCGACCGGCCATGGGGTGCGAGCCGAGGTAGCGCGTGGTGTCGGATCCGGCATCCTTCAGCTCGTCGAGGATCGCCGTCTTGACGCTGGCGACATCGGTGACGAGCGCGTCTGGCCAGGTGGCGAGCTCGTCAGCGACGACTCGCGCCGTGTCGTCGGGGGGAACCGCGACAACGATGAGAGACGGGGAGTCACCGGATGCCGCGGCGCGGCCTGCTCCGTAGTCAATGGCAAGACGGAGGCTGGCCTTCGACGCGTCGAACAGGATCACGTCGACGCCCTTGGCGACGAGCGCAAGCCCGACGCTCGCCCCGAGGAGGCCAGCGCCGACGACGCGCACCTGTCCGTGCACGCGTGCCGCGCTCACTCCGCGTCTCCGGCGAGGTCGGGACGTGCCTCACGGCTGATGGTCAGCAGCTCGCCGAGCTCTGCCTTCGTGAGGTCTCTGATGCCGCCGGATGGCAGGCTGCCGAGGTGCAGTGGCCCGAACTGACGCCGCACGAGCTCGATGACGGGGTGGCCGACCTCGTCGAGCATGCGCCGCACGATGCGGTTGCGACCGGAGTGCAGCGTGATCTCGACCATCGACTCGCCGCCCTGCGGTGATCCGAGCAGTCGCGCCTTGTCGGCGGCGATCGGGCCGTCCTCCAGCTCGACGCCCTTGGTGAGCCGTGCGATGACCTGGGGGGTCACGGCACCGCGCACCTTCGCGATGTAGGTCTTGAACACGCCGAACGACGGGTGGGCGAGCACGTGGGCGAGTTCGCCGTCGTTGGTGAGGATGAGCAGGCCGCTCGTCTCGGCATCCAGCCGCCCGACGTTGAACAGCCGCTCCTCGTACAGCTCGGTGAACTCGCGCAGATCGCGCCGGCCGCGTTCGTCCTGCAGCGACGAGAAGACCCCGACCGGCTTGTTGAGCATGAGGTAGCGCTTGCTGGTGTCCGTCTGGATGGCGGTGCCGTCGACCGTGATGCGGTCCGTTGGCAGCACCCGCCGGCCCGCCTCCTCGACGCGGACCCCGTTGACGGCAACGCGCCCTGCCGCGATCAGGTCCTCGCACACGCGGCGGCTGGCCACGCCCGCTGCCGCCATGACCTTCTGCAGGCGCTCCCCCTCTGGGTTGCCGCCCGTGATGTCAGTTGCGTCCGTCATCGAAGCCTTCCGATCCGTCGGAAAGCAGCGGCGAGATGTGCGGCAGCTCCTCGATCGAGTTGATGCCGAGCTGTGCGAGAAGCACCTCGGTCGTTGCGTAGTGGATGGCGCCCGTCTCGCTGTCGGTGAACGCCTCGGTGATGAGTCCGCGACCGAGGAGCGTGCGAACGACAGAGTCGACGTTGACGGCCCGGATGGACGCGATGGCCCCGCGGCTGATCGGCTGCTTGTAGGCGATCACTGCGAGCGTCTCGAGCGCGGCCTGGCTGAGCTTGGTCGGATTCTGCGTCAGCACGAAGTCCTTGACGATCTCATCGTGCTCTGCGCGCACGTAGATGCGCCACCCGCCACCGACCTCGCGCAGCTCGAAGCCGCGACGCACCCCGCCGTCGGCACCGTCGAAGTCGTCGACGAGTCGCTCGATCGACTGGCGCACGGCGGGAACGGGGGCGCTGAGTGCCGTCGCAAGGGAGACGAGGCTCTGCGGCTCGTCGGCGACCATGAGGATCGCCTCGAGGGTGCGCTCCAGCGTCGTTGTCTCGTTGTCCATGCTCTGCCTATCCATAGTCGGCTCCGAGGTTGGCGAGGCTGTCCTCTGACCACTGGTCTGCTGTCCAGCGCAGACTGAGCTCGCCGAGCGGCTCCAGCTGCTCGAACGATATCGCCGCGTGGCGGTAGAGCTCGAGCACGGCGAGGAACCTGGCAATGACCACGCCCTTGAGGTCGGCACCGGCGACAAGCTGGCGGAACGTCATCGTCTCGCCGTTGCGCAGCATCGCCACGACATGTGCTGCCTGCTCCCTGATGCTCACGAGGGGGGCGTGGAGGTGGTCGAGGCCGACCATGGGGATCTCGCGCGGAGCGAAGGCGAGAAGCGCGATCGCGGCGAAGTCGTCGACACTGACCGTCCAGAGCAGCTCTGGAACCTGGGTGCGGTACTTCTCCTCCAGTCGCACCGATCGCACATGCCGCGTCGACTCTGCGTCGAGGCTGCCGGAGAACCACTGGGCAGCCTCCTTGAATGCGCGGTACTGCAGCAGGCGGGCGAAGAGCAGGTCGCGTGCTTCGAGAAGCGCGACATCCTCCGCGTCGACGAGCTCGCCCTGCGGCAGGAGACCGGCGACCTTGAGATCGAGCAGCGTCGCCGCGACCACGAGGAACTCGGTTGCCTGATCGAGCTCCTCCTCTGTGTCGAGACCGCGGAGGTAGGAGATGAACTCGCCGGTGATGACAGAGAGGGCGACCTCGGTGATGTCGAGATCGTGCTTGGCGATGAGCGAGAGCAGCAGGTCGAACGGGCCGTCGAAGTTGCTCAGGCTGACGTGAAAACCCGGCTGCTGCTCGACGGCCTCTGCCTCACGCGGCTGCGCCACGCGCGATCAATTCTCTGGCGAGCTGCCGATACGCCTCGGCGGCCGCGTGCTCAGGGGCGAAGTGGGTGATCGGCGCCCCCGCGACGTTGGCATCGGGAAACTTGACGGTTCGGCCGATGACGGTCTCGAGCACGTTGTCGCCGAAGGTCTCGACGACCCGCTCGAGCACCTCGCGTGAGTGCAGCGTGCGGGAGTCGTACATCGTGGCGAGGATTCCGTCGAGCTCGATCGCCGGGTTGAGCCTGTCCTTGACCTTCTCGATGGTCTCGATCAGCAGAGCGACGCCGCGCAGCGCGAAGAACTCGCACTCGAGGGGAATCAGAACGCCGTGCGCGGCCGTCAGCGCGTTGACCGTGAGGAGCCCGAGCGAGGGCTGGCAGTCGATGAGGATGATGTCGTACTGGTCGCTGACCTTCGCGAGGATGCGCGCCAGGATGTACTCGCGCGCGACCTCGTTGATCAGGTGAACCTCAGAGGCCGAGAGGTCGATGTTCGCCGGGATGACGTCGAGGTTCTCGAAGGCCGTCTGCACGATGGCCTCGTTCGGGTCTTTCACCGTTCCGAGCATGAGCTCGTAGATCGTCGGCACGTCGTGACTGCGCACCCCGAGCCCGGCAGAGAGCGCACCCTGCGGGTCGAAGTCGACCGCGAGCACCTTGCGGCCGTACTCGGCAAGCGCCGCGGCCAGATTGATGGCGGTCGTCGTCTTTCCGACCCCGCCCTTCTGGTTCGAGAGCGAGATGATGCGGGCCGGGCCGTGGGCGGCGAGGGGCTTCGGACGCGGGAACACCGTGACCGGACGCCCGGTCGGTCCCAGCAGCGCGTCGTCGAATCCAGGCAGCTGCTGGTCGTCGAAGCCGGTCATCTGGCAATTGTAGCCGCGCTCCCCGGCAGGGCTCAGCGGGCACGCGGGTGCGCCGTGACATACATGTCGCGGAGCGCGTCGGCCGTGACGAGCGTGTAGATCTGGGTGGTCGAGACGGAGGCGTGGCCGAGCAGCTCCTGCACGACGCGAACGTCGGCTCCGCCAGCGAGCAGGTGGGTCGCGAACGAGTGCCGGAAGGTGTGCGGCGAGATCTCCAGCCCGAGCTCCGCGCGCTCCGCCGCCGCCCTGATGACGATCCAGGCGTTCTGGCGCGACATCCGCTGCCCCCGGATTCCGAGGAAGAGGGCGGCCGGGTCGCGCGTACGCGTGGCGAACTCCGGCCGCACCCGCACGAGGTAGTTCTGGATGGCGGCGCGGGCGTAGCTGCCCACCGGCACGATGCGCTGCTTGCCGCCCTTGCCGAACAGCCGAACGACATCCCCGTCGATGACGTCGTCCACGTTGAGGGCGACGGCCTCCGAGATTCGCGCTCCCGTGGCGTAGAGCAGCTCGAGCAGCGCCTTGTCGCGGATCGCCTGCGGGTCGTCTCCGTCTGTCGCGGCAAGCACGGAGCCCATCTGGTCGATCGTGATGGCCTTCGGCAGACTCATGGCGAGCTTGGGCGGTGTCACCTCCGCGGCGACATCGGCCGCCACGCGCCCCTCGTCGAGCAGGAACCGGTGAAAACCGCGAACACTCGAGAGCATGCGCGAGGCAGAGCTCGGCCGAAGCCCGCCATCGGAGAGCAGGGCCGCGAGATAGCCAGCCACGTGCTCCCGGCGGATGTCGGCCGACTCCCCAACGCCAGCGGCGGCGAGATACGCGCCGTAGCGGGCGAGGTCGCGCTCGTAGGCGTCGGTCGTGTTCTTCGACAGTCCTCGCTCGATCGCGAGCTGGCGGAGGTATGCCCGCGCGTCGGCGGAGACGCCGCTCATCGCGCCGTCCTGCTCATCGTGGCGCCAGCCCTCGCAGGGTTCCCTCATCCTGCTCGATGACCCCGAGGGTGCGGCCGACGACGGTCACGGTCTCGTCATCGGCCAGCTCGATCGACCAGCGTCCGCCCTTCGAGGCGTAGTCGTAGGCCGTGAGCGTGTCACCCGTCGCCACATAGAACGACTGGGAGCCCTCATAGAGGCCGACGAGGTCGCCGAGCCTCTGCGAGAAGCGAGCCGCACCGGTTGCCGCGTCGAGCACCTCCAGCCGGGATCCGCTCATGACGAGTACGGAGCCGTTGCGCACCGCGTAGACGCCGTCGAATCCGCCGTCCCACGCATCTGTCCAGAGCGGTTCGCCGGTCGACGGGTCGATCGCCGTCAGTCCGGAGTACGAGTCGCCGTCGGCGTCTGCTGTGAGCACCATCCCGTCAACGACCCGCGCGTAGTCGGCATCGGCGGCGTCGCTCCACGCCGACTCGCCCGTCGTGCGCCACCCCTCGACCCGTGTGGAGTCGTCGGAGCGCTCAATGCGCACCAGCCGGTCGCCAGCGAAGGCGTAGTCGACACCGACGTCGAGGTCGCCGCCGAAGTCGGCCTCCTCGCCGCTGCCTCCTTCGAGGACGATCCCCCCGTCGTCGCCGAGCACACGAAGATAGTCAGCGCCGAGGCGGCTCAGGGTCGCACCGTTCGACGAATCTGGGCCCCGCTCCCGCCACACAGGCTCGGAGCCGAGCGATGTCGGCTCGAATCGCGACACCATGGTGTCCTCGCCATCCGACCCCGTGGTCGTGACGACAAGGTCGCCGTCGAAGGGCTGGATGCCGATGACGCCATCCGATTCGAGCTCCGACACCCGCGATCCATCGGCCTTGTCGAGCGTTACGACGGAGTAGGTCGTGACCCGGTCTGCCGCCCGGCTCGCCGAGACGGCAACCACATCAGAGCCCGGAACATCGAGGGCATAGAACGTCGAGCTGTAGTCGACGCCCTCGATGACCTCGGAGAGGTCGATTGTCCACACCGCCGACCCGGTCGAGGTGTCGAGCAGCGTCAGGGTTGGTGAGTAGTCGGGAGCAACGGGCTCCTGCTTCTTCGAGAAACCCTCCGGCTCGCCGAGGCGGGCGTCCCAGAAGCCGTCGTCGAAGCCGAGCCACTCGTCGAAGTTGCCGTATGCGCCGGCCGGGTAGAAGTCCTCGTCTCGAGGACGCGGCGCAGAGAAGGTCGTGTCGTCGATCCACCGCTCGTAGGCGATCTCGTACTCGAGTCCGGCCTCATACCCCTGCGCGTACTGCTCGTCGTAGCCCTCGTACCATGCGGCGGAGTCCCCCTGGCTCTCGGCGAAGGCGTGCGCGTCGAAGCGGGCCCAGACGAGCGCGCGATCGTCTCCGACGGCGGCAATGCGCGGGGCATCGTCGAGAAACTCCGGGTTCGCCTCACCGACCCAGTCGAAGGTCCACGTGGTTCGCGGCTCCCGGGGGATGTCTGCGACGTCCGGCAGGCTCGCCCCAGCTCCTGACGAGAGCAGTCGCGGCAGCACGAGGGCCGCGACCACGACGACAAGCACGACGACCGCTGCGGCGACCACGATGAGTCGAAGCGGCACCGACCGCACGACTCCGGCGGCCTCATCGGGCTTGGTCATGCTTCGCCTCCTGGCATGCGGCTCTAGTCCGACTCGGCGAGCGGCGAGACGTCGGTCTCGTCGGCGATCCTCAGTGTCGTCCATCCGGCTGCGCGCGCCGCGAAAGCGGCAAGGGCGCCGATGATGAGAAGCGAGTTGCGCACCCGGCCGGCCGCGATGGCAGCGACCACGTCATCCAGTGGCACCCAGCGGATCACGATGTCGACTTCCTCTGCCTCCCGGGCGAATGCCTCGTCGGTCGCCTCGATGCCCCGAGCGAGGAACACCCGCGCGAACTCGTTCGATCCGCCGGGCGAGGTGTGGACGTCGGCGAGATCGAACCAGTCCTGTGCGAGAAGGTCGACCTCCTCCGCCAGTTCCCGCTTGGCGGCATCGAGCAGCGACTCGTCGATCACATCCAGCAGTCCGGCCGGCAGCTCCCAGTCGCGCGCCCTGATGGGGTGTCGATACTGCTGGATAACCAGCACGTTGTCGTCATCGTCGAGCACCAGCACGGCGACGGCGCCGGGGTGCCGGATGAACTCCCGCATGATCGGCTCGCCGTTGTAGTCGAAGGTCTCGCGCACCACCGAGTGCACCCGACCGGTGAACGCCACCTCACTGTCGAGGATGTCGACGTGGGAGTGCTCGTCGGCGATCACCGCGATCTCAGGCATCGGCGGGCTCTGGCACCTCGAAGAGCCTGCTTGCGGCCTGCCGCTCGAGGGAGGCGGTGATGAGACCGCGGAACAGCGGGTGGGCGTGGTTCGGCCGCGAGCGCAGCTCTGGGTGGGCCTGGGTTCCCACGTAGTACGGATGCACATCCCGGGGAAGCTCGACGAACTCGACCAGGTCGTGCTCAGGGTTGATGCCGGAGAACACGAGACCGGCGTCGGCGATCTGCCCGCGGTACGCGTTGTTCACCTCGTAGCGGTGACGGTGGCGCTCGGCGATGGTGGAGGAGCCGTAGACCTCCTCGACGATAGATCCGGATGCGAGGGAGGCCTCGTAGAGTCCGAGGCGCATCGTGCCGCCGAGGTCTCCGCCCGCGATGATCTCCACCTGCTCCGCCATCGTCGCGATCACGGGGTGCGTGGTGTCAGGGTCGAACTCGGAGCTGGACGCATCAAGCAGCCCGACCACGTCGCGTGCGTACTCGATGACCATGCACTGCAAGCCGAGACACAGGCCGAGCGTTGGAATTCCGTTCTCCCTGGCGAATCGCAGCGCGCCGAGCTTGCCCTCGATGCCGCGCACGCCGAAGCCGCCGGGAACGCAGATGCCGTCGACATCGGCGAGCTGCTTGGCGGCGCCCTCTGGGGTCTCGCAGGTGTCGGAGGCGATCCAGCGGATCGAGACCTTCGCCTGGTTGGCGAAACCGCCGGCCTTAAGCGCCTCGGTCACCGACAGGTAGGCATCGGGCAGGTCGATGTACTTGCCGACAAGGCCGATCGTCACCTCGTGCTTCGGGTCGTGCACGGTGGCGAGCAATTCGCTCCAGCCGTCCCAGTTCACGTCCTCTGTCTCGAGGCCGAGCTTGTCGATGATGTAGGCATCGAGTCCCTGCTCGTGGAGCATGGTCGGGATGTCGTAGATGCTCTGCACGTCGACCGCGTTGACAACGGCGTCCTCATCGACATCGCACATGAGCGCGATCTTGCGCTTGTTGGACTCGGAGACCGGTCGATCGCTGCGCAGCACGAGGGCATCCGGCTGGATTCCGATGGAGCGAAGGGTTGCGACCGAGTGCTGCGTCGGCTTGGTCTTCTGCTCGCCGGAGGCGTTCATGAACGGCACGAGCGAGACATGCGCGAAGAAGACGTTCTTGCGACCGAGCTCGTGGCGCACCTGGCGAGCGGACTCGATGAACGGCTGGCTCTCGATATCGCCGACCGTTCCGCCGATCTCGGTGATGATGACGTCGGGCTGCGGGTTCTCCGCGCTGAACGGACCGGTCGCCTGCAGTCGCATCCGGCGCTTGATCTCGTCGGTGATGTGCGGGATCACCTGCACCGTGTCGCCGAGGTACTCTCCTCGGCGCTCCTTGGCGATGACGTCGGAGTAGATCTGCCCCGTCGTGACGTTGGCAGCCTGACTGAGGTTGATGTCGAGGAATCGCTCGTAGTGGCCGATGTCGAGGTCTGTCTCTGCCCCGTCGTCGGTCACGAAGACCTCGCCGTGCTGGAAGGGGTTCATCGTGCCAGGGTCGACGTTGAGATACGGGTCGAGCTTCTGCATGACGACGTAGAGGCCACGGGCAGTGAGGAGGTTGCCGAGACTGGCGGCCGTGAGGCCCTTGCCGAGGGAGGAGACAACACCTCCCGTGACGAAGATGTGCTTGGTTACGGTCCGCTCAGAGTTATCCACCACGGGGTTCAATCCTAACGTTCCGCGGTGCTGTTCTGCTGCGGCGCGCATGGCCGTGTTTGACAGTTATTTAATATGCGCGCATACTACTTGCATGACAATCCTCGCTACAGCCTCCGCCACCTCGTCCGCCCCCGCCTCCGCCTTCTTCGCGCGGTGGATCGACCACACCACCTGGGCATCGTGGAGCCCAGACACCGAGTGGGTGTCGCTCGACGCCCCGGTCGCGCTCGGTACCACCGGCACGCTCAAGCCAGCCGGTGGCCCGAAGGTCCGCTTCACCATCAGCGCGCTCGAGACGAACCGGGAGTACACCGACACGAGCCGACTACCCGGTGCCCGCCTCGTCTTCCAGCACCTCGCAACCGAGACGCCAGATGGCACGCGACTCGACATCCGCGTCGAGATCACCGGACCGCTCTCGGGCCTCTGGGCCCGCATCATGGGCGGCGGATTCGCCGAGTCTGCGCCGGCCGACCTCGATCGCCTCATCGCGATCGTCGAGCTCGAGACGGCCGACTCCACTGCCCGCGGATGACCGGCCTCGACACCGAGTTCGCCTCGGCTGACGAGAGCACGGGCCTAGCACTCTGGCGGGTCACCAACGCGTGGCAGGCCGCGCAGCGGGCCGCGCTCAAGCCGTTCGAGATCACGCACGTGCAGTTCGTGCTGCTTGCCTCGCTCGCCTACATGGATGACGAGTCGGTTTCACAGGCAGAGCTGGCCTCCCACGCGGGCACTGACCCCATGATGACCTCCCAGGTGCTGCGAGCGCTCGAGGCGAAAGGGCTCGTCACCCGCACCCCCCACCCGACCGATGGGCGAGCGCGGGTGCTCGCTGTCACGGCGCCTGGTCGCGCGCTGGCCAACAGGGCAGTGCGCGAGGTGGAGCGCTGCGACCGGGAGTTCTTCGGAGTGCTCGACGATCGGCGCGGATTCACGGCGCAGCTGCGAAGCCTCGTGCGGTAGTGCCGCGGCTAGCTCGCGGAGAAGTGCGCGACGTCGAGCAGTTCGCGCGCGTGCGCGAGTCCCGACTCCGAGTCGGAGAGCCCGGAGAGCAGCCGTGCCATCTCGTAGACCCGCTCGTCACCCGTGAGCTGCTCCACGCTGCTCGCGGTAACCTCCCCATCGCTGTCTTTGAGCACACGGAGGTGGTTGGTCGCGAAGGCGGCGACCTGCGCGAGGTGGGTGACGACGATGACCTGGGCGGTCTGGCTGAGGATCGAGAGGCGACGGCCGATCTCGATGGCGCTCGCTCCGCCGACACCGGCATCCACCTCGTCGAACACGAAGGTGGGAATCGGGTCGTTGGCAGCGATGACCACCTCGATGGCGAGCATGACGCGCGAGAGCTCTCCCCCGGAACCGCCCTTCGACAACGGCAGCGGATCAGACCCGGGGTGCGGCTGCAGCAGGATCGCCACCTGGTCCTTGCCGCTCTGGGCGTAGTCCGGACGATCGCTGACCTCGACGACGAGACGCGCGTTGGGCATCGCGAGGGCGGCAAGCTCGTCGGTGACTCCCGCGCTCAGCCGTTCGGCAGCAGAGCGACGAATCTCGGTGAGCTTCTCGGCGAGGGCCATGAGCCGCTCGCGGTCGGCATCGACCTCGGCGCGCAGTGCATCGATTCGATCGGAGTCGTTGTCGAGCTCGAGCAGGCGACCGCTGCCGCTCTCGAGGTAGTCGATCACGTCGTCGAGGGTGGCGCCGTACTTGCGGGTGAGCTGGGTGAGCTGCGCCCGGCGATCCTGAACGGCCTCCAGCTCCCTGCCGCCGTCGGCGTCGAGATTGCCGATGTAGCTCGAGAGCTCGGCCGAGATCTCGCTGACGGCAATCGTGGCGGCCGCGAGCGACTCGACGATCGGCGCAAGGGACGCGTCGTGGCCGGAGACACGCTCGAGAGAGCGCCGGGCCGAGTCGAGCAGCGCGAGGACATCACCGATGTCGTCGCCGCTCTGCGACGACAGCAGCTCGTGAGACTGTGTGGCGGCAACGCGCAGGTCTTCGAGGTTGGTGAGGCGATCGGCCTTCTCCGCGAGCTCGGCATCCTCTCCGCGCAGCGGGGTCGCGGCCTCGATCTCGGTCATGGCCACGCGCAGCTCGTCGGCCTCGCGGCTGCGCGCGCTCTGCTCTGCCACGAGCACGTCGAGCTCGCCCTGCGCCGTCTGCCAGCGCCGGTACACGTCTTGGTAGTCGGCAAGCACGGTGGCGAGCTCCGCACCGGCGAAGCGGTCGAGTGCGTCGCGCTGTGCGGTGGCAGAGCGCAGTCGCACCTGGTCGGACTGGCCGTGCACGACCACCAACTGCTGGCCGATCTCGTTGAGCACACCGACAGGTGCCGTGCGGCCGCCGACGATTGCCCTGCTGCGGCCCTCTGGCGACACGGAGCGGCCGAGGATCAGCTCTGGGCCGTCGAGGTCTCCTCCGGCGTCCCGCACTCGCTCGGCAACCGCGCCGGCCGGGTCGATGAGCCAGCGCCCCTCCACCACGGCCTGATGGCTGCCGGAACGGATGACGGACGCGTCAGAGCGCTCGCCGAGCAGAAGTCCGAGGGCAGTGACCACCATCGTCTTGCCAGCGCCGGTCTCGCCCGTGATAGCGGTGAAGCCGGGGCCGAGCGGCAGCCGTGCCTCGCCGATGACACCGAGCGAGCGGATCCAGATCTCCTCGATCATGTCGACCGCGGCGTCTCGTCTGCGGCCGGGCCGCGCCATCCAGACACTGAGAGGTTGAACTTGTTGACCAGCCGGTCGGTGAACGGACCCTGCGTCAGTCGTGCAAGTCGCACCGGGGTCGGCGAGCGCCGGGCGACGACGCGCGAGCCGGCGGGCAGGTCGAATGTGCGGCGACCATCGCAGGAGAGCACGCCGGAGGCCTGTGTGCGCATGAGCAGTTCGACGGCAAGCGCAGAGTTCGGCCCGACGACAAGGGGTCGCGCGAACAGGGCGTGCGCGCTCAGCGGCACGAGGAGCAGGGCATCGACGCTCGGCCAGACGACCGGACCCCCGCCACTGAACGCGTAGGCGGTTGACCCGGTCGGCGTCGCCATGACGACTCCGTCGCAGCCGAACGACGACAGCGGTCGGCCGTCGACCTCGATGACCACCTCGAGCACCCGCTCCCGGCTCGCCTTCTCGACACTGGCCTCGTTGAGGGCCCAGGTCTCGAAGACGACCTCCGCGTCGACCTTCACGCGCACGTTGATCGTCATGCGCTC
The DNA here is from genome assembly GCF_057073975.1 of Conyzicola sp. Taxonomy (NCBI): domain Bacteria; kingdom Bacillati; phylum Actinomycetota; class Actinomycetes; order Micrococcales; family Microbacteriaceae; genus Conyzicola; species Conyzicola sp. The sequence continues at coordinate 19,481 of NZ_JBXMIS010000052.1, forward strand.
CTCGACGAGATAGTCGCGGGCAAGCACTCGCGTGATCGTCTCGGCGAGGTCTTCCCTCTCGCTCTCTGCGAGGAAGCCGACGTGACCGAGGTTGACTCCGAGGAGTGGCGCTGAGCAGCCTCTGGTCAGCTCGGCCGCCCGCAGTATGGTGCCGTCTCCCCCGAGCACGACGACGATCTCGATGTCGCCGATCTGCACCGACTCGCCCAAGATGCTCGTGGGGCCGAGGCCAGGCGAGACCGCGAGGATGTCGTCGAGATCGTCGCGCGACACCACGGGAGTGACGCCCGCGTCGATGAGCCGACGGCACACCTCGACGGCAGCGTCGAGCGAGTCCTGCCGGCCGGTATGCGCGACGACGAGGATGTGTCGGTCGGTCAAGAGCGCCCCTTCGAGGCTGGAGACTGCGGCGAGGTCGAGCTACTGCAGGTCAGTGACCCGCTGTACCCATTCTGTCGGATTGACGCCGGAGGCGGCGCTCAGCCATGCGAGATACTCACGGTTTCCCGAGGTTCCGGCAATTGGGGAGGGGAGGATGCCCGCCGTGCCGAGCCCGAGATCCCAGGCGGCCCAGAGCACGTTCATCACGGCGTCTCCCCGCAGCGGCGCGGAGCGCACAACGCCCTCGCGGATGCCCGTGCGGCCAACCTCGAACTGCGGCTTGACCAGCACAATGTAGTCGGCATCCGCGCCGAGCGTCGCCACGAGCGCCGGCAGCACAATCGGCAGCGAGATGAAGGACAGGTCGGCGACGAGCACGCTCGGCACCTCCTCGAGACCGGATGAGGCGGCCAGTGACTCCGCCGTCATCGACCGCGCATTGAAGCCCTCGACCACCACCACGCGGGGGTCGGATCGCACGGGCTCGGCAAGCTGCCCGTGCCCGACGTCGAGCGCGATGACCCGCCGCGCCCCGCGCTCCAGCAGCACCTGGGTGAACCCGCCGGTCGACGCACCGACGTCGATCACGAGACGCCCGTCGACGGTCACGGGGAAACCGTCGAGTGCCGCGATGAGCTTGTGCGCCGCCCGGCTCACATAGTGGTCGAGCTCGGCGATCTCGATGTACTGGGTCTCCCCCACGAGCGTCGCGGGCTTCACGACGGGCTGCCCGTCGACGGTGACGAGTCCTGCGGCGATGAGTCTCGCCGCCTGCGTCCGCGATCGCACGAGTCCACGGTCGGCCATCGTGGCATCCAGTCGGTACATGTCAGGAGCGCCGTGGATCAGGAGCGCTGGTCAGAGCCCTCGAGGGCCGACTGCAGCTCCTCGTGCAGCTGCGCGAAAGCGACGGCGCGCGACTCGAGCGGCTGGTCTTCGATGAGGCGAAGGCGTGACAGGAGGCCGTCAGAGTCGGCGCCGGTGACATCGACGTCGGTCGTCTGCTCGGAATCACTCATGCTCACGAATATAGTTCAGGCGCGACGCGGAGCCCGTAGATGCCGACGCCGGAGTTCCAGATGGCAGCGCAGCCGGCGCGGAGGAGGTCGATCCGGCTCTCCCCTGTCGCATCCACCGTCACCTGCTCTCCGTCTCGACGAACAACGGCAGCGCCGACACGAGTGAGAGTGGCCGAGCCCTGTGTCGTCGTGACGGTCTCCGGATACGGCTCGGCCAGCTGGCGGAGATCGTCGACGATGAAGGTGGGTCGCTGGTCCTTCTCTGCGGCGAGCACCTGCTTTGGCCCGTCGATTCCCGTAAGCACCAGCACCGACGCGAGTCCGGCGCGATTGGCCCCGAGGATGTCGGTGTCGAGCCGGTCGCCGATGACAAGCGCCTTCGACGCGGAGAACCGCTCGACCGCCAGGTGGAACATCGCAGGCTCCGGTTTGCCAGCCACCACGGGAAGCCGGCCGACAGCCGTGTGCACGGCTGAGACGAGCGTGCCATTGCCCGGCGCCGTGCCGCGCGCCTGCGGGATGGTCCAATCGGTGTTCGTCGCCACCCAGGGAATTCCGGTGTGCAGCGCGAACGAGGCCTCGGCGAGGTGCACCCAGCCGACCTCTGGTGCGAATCCCTGGATAACGGCAGCTGGTTGGTCGAGAGCGGAGCGCGTGACGACGAACCCGGCCTTCTCCAGCTCATGGGTCAGCCCGTCACCGCCAACGACCAGGATCGTCGACCCCGCGGGAACCAGGCCGGCGAGCAGCGTCATCGCCGCTTGCGGAGAGGTCACGACGTCGTCGGCGCCGACGGTGAGGCCGAGCCCAGACAGGTGCTCTGCTACCGAGTCGGCAGTCCTCGAGGCGTTGTTCGTGATGTAGCCGACGCGAATCCCTCGAGCAGAGGCGGAATTCAGCGCCTCCACCGCGAACGGGATCGCGTCTGCCCCGGCATAGACGACTCCGTCGAGGTCGGCAAGGATGGTGTCGAACCCGGAGAGCAGAGCGTCGCTACTCAGCGTCCTCACCAGCACTTTCGCTCGAAACCGCCTCGGAGGAGTCGGCATCGCCGAGCTCCTCTTCGTACACCTCAACGGTGTCCTCCGCGTCGTCATCGGCGTCGTCGAGCGCGTCCTGCGCGGCCTCGGCGCGCGCGTACCACTCCTCCGCCTCGTCCTGACGGCCGAGCTCCTCCAGCACGGCGGCATAGGCGTCGAACAACGCGGGGCTATAGCTGAAGGCCTTCGTGGGATCGAGCTGCGGGATCTCCAGCTCGGTCAGTGCGGAATCCAGCTGTCCAAGGTCGAGTCGTGCTCCTGACATGGCGATGGCGAGCTCGACCTGCACCGGCACGGCCAGCGAGGCACGCGGCACAGATCGGCCGAGCTCCAGAGCCTTATCTGGGCGGCCGACACCGCGCTCGGAGTCCACCATCATCGGCAGGTGGTCGTCGCGGCCGGTGATTCGGCGGAATGTGCGAAGTTCGCGGAGCGCGAGGGCGAAGTCCCCCGTGGCATACGCGGTGATAGCGAGCGTCTCGCGAACGACGCCGATGCGACCCGCTCGTCGGGATGCAGCGACGGCATGCCGGTGTGCGAGCTCTGGATCCTCCTCGATCAGCCGAGCCGCCATCACCAGGTGCTTTGCAACACCCTCGGCGTTCTCCTTCTCGAGGGTCTTGAGCTCGTTGCGAGCAATCCGGTCGAGGTCGGAGTCCTTGACGTCGTCGGGAATCTCGGGGGCATCGAACTGCGCCCGAACAGACCGGATGTTGAAGGGGTCGCGATCCTCTGGCACCTCGCGGTCGGCCGCGCTGCGATCCCCGCGAGCGGGAGCCCCGCCCTTGGTCCAGAGGCGCTTCTCATCGGTTGCGCCCGCGCGGTCGGGGCGGCCACCGCGCTGCGGCTTGGAGCCTCGGTCGCCTGCCGGCGCGCCATCCGCTGGTCGACCAGAAGACGGACGACCGGATGCGGGGCGATCCCCCTGAGGACGCCGTCCGCCAGGGTTGCTCCCGCCTGGGCGCTGTCCCTCGGGCCGCTGCCCGTCGAAGCGCCGTCCGCGCTCACCTGAATCGCTCACGATGACTCCTGTAGACCTTCGAAAATGTGACTTGTTAAAGCAAAATGACCACCCAGCTGCTGTTTTTCAACAGCAGTGGGTGGCCACTTTACAAAGAAGTCCGGCGGTGTCCTACTCTCCCACAAGGTCCCCCTTGCAGTACCATCGGCGCAGAGAGTCTTAGCTTCCGGGTTCGGAATGTAACCGGGCGTTTCCCTCTCGCTATGGCCGCCGAAACACTATTGATTTATCAATCGTTTCGCGGACAACACGCTCCAGACGATGGGCCCATCACAAGCTTTCGCTCATGGTGGGAACAACCGTCTGAAGGGTTGTTCGCGGTTCCCGACCGTAGATCAGGAACCACAAAGTGGACGCAAGCACAACTCATTTGTCTCTGTCTGCCTAAGCAGAACGGGACGGAAGTGTTATCAATTTATCGACTTATTAGTACTGGTCAGCTCCATGGGTCTTTAGTCCCCACTTCCACATCCAGCCTATCAACCCAGTAGTCTAGCTGGGAGTCTCTCGGCCTAAGCCATGGAAATCTCATCTTGAAGCCGGCTTCCCGCTTAGATGCTTTCAGCGGTTATCCGTTCCGAACGTAGCTAATCAGCGGTGCTCCTGGCGGAACAACTGACACACCAGAGGTTCGTCCATCCCGGTCCTCTCGTACTAGGGATAGCTCTTCTCAAATTTCCTGCGCGCGCAGAGGATAGGGACCGAACTGTCTCACGACGTTCTAAACCCAGCTCGCGTACCGCTTTAATGGGCGAACAGCCCAACCCTTGGGACCTACTCCAGCCCCAGGATGCGACGAGCCGACATCGAGGTGCCAAACCATGCCGTCGATATGGACTCTTGGGCAAGATCAGCCTGTTATCCCCGAGGTACCTTTTATCCGTTGAGCGACAGCGCTTCCACAAGCCACTGCCGGATCACTAGTCCCGACTTTCGTCCCTGCTCGACCTGTCAGTCTCACAGTCAAGCTCCCTTGTGCACTTACACTCGCCACCTGATTGCCAACCAGGTTGAGGGAACCTTTGGGCGCCTCCGTTACTTTTTGGGAGGCAACCGCCCCAGTTAAACTACCCACCAGGCACTGTCCCTGAACCGGATCACGGTTCGAAGTTAGGTATCCAATACGACCAGAGTGGTATTTCAACGATGACTCCACCTGAACTAGCGTCCAAGCTTCACAGTCTCCCACCTATCCTACACAAGCCACACCGAACACCAATACAAAGCTATAGTAAAGGTCACGGGGTCTTTCCGTCCTTCTGCGCGTAACGAGCATCTTTACTCGTAGTGCAATTTCGCCGAGTTCACGGTTGAGACAGCTGGGAAGTCGTTACGCCATTCGTGCAGGTCGGAACTTACCCGACAAGGAATTTCGCTACCTTAGGATGGTTATAGTTACCACCGCCGTTTACTGGGGCTTAAATTCTCAGCTTCGCCTTGCGGCTAACCGTTCCTCTTAACCTTCCAGCACCGGGCAGGCGTCAGTCCGTATACATCGTCTTGCGACTTAGCACGGACCTGTGTTTTTAGTAAACAGTCGCTTCCCACTGGTCTCTGCGGCCTTCAAACGCTCGGGAAGTAAATTCCGTCACGCCTCAGGCCCCCCTTCTCCCGAAGTTACGGGGGCATTTTGCCGAGTTCCTTAACCATGATTCTCTCGATCTCCTTGGTATTCTCTACCTACCCACCTGAGTCGGTTTGGGGTACGGGTGACTTGAACCTCGCGTCGATGCTTTTCTTGGCAGCATAGGATCACCGAATTCGCCCGTGAGGGCTATGCATCAGATCTCAGGCTATGTGAGAGACGGATTTGCCTATCTCTCGCCCTACGTCCTTACACCGGGACAACCATCGCCCGGTACGGCTACCTTCCTGCGTCACACCTGTTAATACGCTAACCGCACCAGCATGGGGTCGAGCGTTAGGCCGGACGCTTCACCCCGAAGGGATCCGTCATCCGGATTAGGACTCTTAGCACTACTGGATTAGCTTGGGCGGTTCTTCGTCAGTACGGGAATATCAACCCGTTGTCCATCGACTACGCCTGTCGGCCTCGCCTTAGGTCCCGACTTACCCAGGGCGGATTAACCTGGCCCTGGAACCCTTGGTCTTTCGGAGGACGGGTTTCTCACCCGTCTTTCGCTACTCATGCCTGCATTCTCACTCGTGTGGCGTCCACGGCTGGTTTACACCGCCGCTTCACTCGCCACACGACGCTCTCCTACCACTCCGTACGCCTGGACCCACAAGTGGGCCGGGCTACTATACGAAATCTACAACTTCGGTGGTGTGCTTGAGCCCCGTTACATTGTCGGCGCGGAATCACTTGACCAGTGAGCTATTACGCACTCTTTCAAGGGTGGCTGCTTCTAAGCCAACCTCCTGGTTGTCTCTGCAACTCCACATCCTTTCCCACTTAGCACACGCTTTGGGACCTTAGTTGGTAGTCTGGGTTGTTTCCCTCTCGACGATGAAGCTTATCCCCCACCGTCTCCCTGCTGCGCTCTCACTCACCGGCATTCGGAGTTTGGCTGACGTCAGTAACCTGTTGAGGCCCATCGGCCATCCAGTAGCTCTACCTCCGGC
>NZ_JBXMIS010000053.1:0-17172 GCF_057073975.1 Conyzicola sp.
GACGAGCCTCTGGCTCGTCAGTACCAGCGAGAAGCATGAGCTACGCGGTAGCGACCCTCCGACGCGCGTTCACCTTCAGCACCGCCGCAGCCACGAGCCCGACCGGCACCCACATGTAGACCACGAAGAACCCGGCGAACTTGAGCGCGGCGAACGACGAGTAGACGATGGCGACGGCGGGGTTGATCGCGGTCGGGTCGGCGAGGGCGACGAACGAGGCGAGGTTCTCGAGGGCGTCGAAGGCAGGTGCCAGCACGCCAACCACGACAAGCGCGAGGGCGGTGCGGCGCCAGCGGCCGCCCGGCAGGAGGCGGGCGACCAGCACGAGCACCAGGAAGTGCGCGATGGCGGTGGCGGCGACGAAGCCGAAGTCGACCAGCTGGGTCTGCCAGTAGATGCCGAGGGTGCCGGCGGCATCCATCGTGGCGTACCAGCCTTCGAGCTTCTCTGCACTGAAGGAGGTCTGGCCGACGTAGTAGGGCACGGGGTAGCCGGAGCGCGCGTAGAAGCCGTTGAGCACGGCCTGCACGACGTTCTGCAGCACGAGGCTGGCGATGGCAGCTGCCACGAGCACGGGCAGGCGGAGGGACATGGTGCGGTGAGCGAGGCTCTTGATGTATTCCATGGAATGTATAAAAGCGGAGATCGGCACGAATGTCAATTCCATGGAATATGATTGCGGTATGCATGCGGCCGAGGCAGAACGCGCAGAGCTGCAGGGGCGCGCACTGCGCGACCTGCTCATCGTCAACCAGCTCGTGGCGACGCGGCTGTCTCGCGCCCTCAGCGCGACGCCGCTATCGCTTACTCACGTCAGCTTCCTCAGCCTGCTGCGCAGGGTGCCGGGCGGCGCGAGCGTCAGCCAGATCGCCGAGGCGATGGAGGTCAACCAGCCCGCGGTCTCCAAGACGCTGAAGGCACTGGAGACGCTCGACGCCGTGACAACAGAACGCGACCCGGATGACGCCCGACGGCTCGTCGTGCGCATGACCCCGCGCGGTCACGAGCTGCTCGGCCAGGCAGAGCAGGCGATGCACCCCGCAGCCACGGCCATCTTTCGCGACCTCGAGACGCCGAGGCTGACGCGTCTCGTCTCCGAGTTGGAAGGGCTACAGGCGACGATCGAGGGGTGAGGAACGCGCAGCGCGCTCGATCACCGGGTGGCGAGCAGTTCTGCCGTCGTCACGACCCTGGCGAACTCGCCGCCCGAGAGGTTGACCGCGGTTGCCCGCGAGAGCTCATCGGCCGTGAGCACCGAGCCGTCAGAGCCGGTGAGGTCGAAGGTGTGGGTCGCGTCGATGGGAACGATGACGTCGTAGCCGAGGTTGCCCGCCATGCGGGCCGTCGTCTCGACGCACATATTGGTCTGGATGCCGCAGATCACCAGTTCGTCGACCCCCGCGCCCTGCAGCCACGACTGCAGGTCTGGCTCCCCGTAGAACGCGGAGTTGACGCTCTTCGTCACGAGCAGCGCTGGCGCGATCGCCGCGACCGCTGGCACGAGGTCGTTGCCGGGGGTGCCGACCTCGAGCGGCGACCCGTCGGAGACCGAGTCGTGGCGCACGACCACGATGGGGCCGGTCCACGACTCGAGGATGAGCGCGAAGTTGGCCTCGAACTGCGGGTTGTTGCGGGCGCCCCAGTAGGCGCTGTCGGTGAAGCCCTGCTGGACGTCGATGACGATGAGTGCGGCGGTCATGCCTCTGAGTCTGCCAGCGCTCGCACCGGCTGGCGCAGCACCGTTCGCAGTTTGGCAGCTTCGACCCGCCGCGCGTCCGACAGGTAGATCTCGTGGTTGTGCCCGTTGAAGGTGAGGCCGTGCTGCGGCATGTACTCGTCGTGCAGCCGCGCAAGGGTCGGCGACTCGTCGTCGTAGGAGCCGACGTGCAGGATCTGCACGCACCGGCCCTCGGAGAGCGTCTCCAGCCGGATGCGGTCGGCGGCAGCGTGCCGTTTCTTGGCGAGGGCGGTGTCGAGAATCTGCTGGGTGATCCAGTCGGGCTGGGCGATCATCGCGGTCCAGCTCCAGTTCTCCTTGTTGCGCGAGACGAAGTCGGCGGGGTCGTCGGCCCACCAGAGCGCCTCGAGGGGGCCGACGGTGTGCACGCGGCCGAGGAGGTCTTTCGCCGTGAAGCGGCATCCGTAGGAGGCGCCGTAGAGCAGCTCGATCGCCTCTGCATAGGCGGGCGAGGTGTTGGGGTCGCCGTGGCCGTCGACCATGAGGTAGTTCTGCGGCGCAACGTCGACTTCGACGAAGTCGTCGGCCTTCGGGGCGTAGAGGGCCTTCTTGGCGATCTTGATGTCGTAGTTGTCCACCTGCTAAAGCTAGGCCCGTACGCTGACATCATGCGCACGCTCTGGCTCGTTATCGCCTTCCTGCTCGCGGTGGGCGTTCCGTTCCTTGCCTTCGGCCTGCAGACCACGGTCTGCGTCACTCCGTTGCCTGCTCCCGAGTGCACGACGGCTCCGACCCTGGGGTGGCCGGGCGCCGTCATCGTCAGCCTCATCGCCCTCCTGCTCGCCGGTTTCGCCGTGCGGCAGAGTGCGAAGGCCAGCGCGAAAGACCCACGCCCGTAACACCCGCCTCGTAGCATTGGGTCATGGCCACGCTCCCGATCAACCCGCCGCCGCGACTGCTCATGGGGCCGGGCCCGATCAACGCCGATCCGCGCGTGCTTCGCGCGATGTCGGCGCAGCTCGTCGGGCAGTACGACCCGGCGATGACCTCGTACATGAACGAGACGATGGAGCTCTACCGGGGCGTCTTCCGCACCGCCAACGAGGCGACCCTGCTCATCGACGGCACGAGCCGCGCGGGCATCGAGGCCGCGTTCGTGTCGCTCATCGAGCCGGGCGACGTCGTGCTCGTGCCCGTGTTCGGTCGCTTCGGCCATCTGCTGCGCGAGATCGCGGAGCGCTGCCAGGCCGATGTGCGGGTCATCGAGCGCGAGTGGGGCACCGTCTTCACCGCGGCCGAGATCGAGGCAGCCCTCATCGAGCACCAGCCGAAACTGCTCGCGATCGTGCACGGCGACACGTCGACGACCGTCGCCCAGCCGCTCGACGAGCTCGGTGCCCTCGCCGAGAAGCACGGCGCGCTGTTCTACAGCGACACCACGGCATCCCTCGGCGGCAACACCTTCGAGACCGACGCGTGGGGACTGGATGTGGTCACGACCGGCCTGCAGAAGTGCCTCGCCGGGCCGTCCGGGTCGAGCCCGATCACGCTGTCGCCGAAAGCCGTTGCCGTCGTCAACGCGCGCAAGAGCATCGAAGCGGGTATTCGGGTGGAGGGCGACGAATGGAGCGCCTCGCCCATCCGGTCCAACTACTTCGACCTCAGCCAGATTCTCGACTACTGGGGACCGAAGCGGCTCAACCACCACACCGAGGCGACCTCGATGCTCTATGCGGCCCGCGAGTGCGCCCGCCTGCTCGTCGACGAGGGCATGCCAGAGGCCGTCGAACGGCACCGCCTGCACGGCACTGCGATGACCACAGGGCTCGCGGCGATGGGCCTCGAGTTCTTCGGCGACCAGTCGGTGCGCATGAACAACGTGGTCGGCGTGCGGATTCCGGATGGCGTCGATGGCGACCGCGTGCGCGCCACCATGCTCACCGACTTCGGCATCGAGATCGGCACCTCGTTCGGACCGATGGCAGGCAAGGTCTGGCGCATCGGCACGATGGGCTACAACGCGCGGCGCGACGCCGTGCTCACCACCCTCGCGGCCCTCGAGGTCGTGCTGCGCCGCGGTGGCGTCTCCGTCACCGCCGGGAGCGGGGCCGGCGCGGCCCTTGACTTCTATGACGCCTGAAGCCCGCGTCATCCTCGATCGCTGCGACGAGCTCGCGGCGATCAGCAGCCAGCCCGATCGGCTCGAGCGCGTGCACCTCTCGCCGGAGCACGCAGCTGCCAATGCCCTCGTCGCCCAGTGGATGGAGCAGGCCGGCCTGTCGACCTGGCAGGATGCCGCCGGCAACCAGTGCGGGCGCATGGAGGGGGCGACCCCGGGGCTGCCGGCCCTGCTGCTCGGATCCCATATCGACACCGTGCCCGACGCCGGTCGCTACGACGGCATGCTCGGAGTGCTGCTCGCCATCCAGGTGGCGTCGCGGCTGCGTTCAGTGGAGCTGCCGTTCGCCCTCGAGGTGGTTGCGTTCAGCGACGAGGAGGGCACCCGCTTCGGCACCGCCCTGCTCGGCAGCCGGGCGCTAGCCGGCACGTGGGACGACGAGTGGTGGAACCTCACCGACGCCGACGGCATCACCCTCTTCGAGGCCTTCCAGGACTTCGGGCTCGACCCCGGCCGCCTGCCCGGCGCGTTCCGTCGGCCAGAGCAGCTCGTCGGCTACCTCGAGGCGCACATCGAGCAGGGCCCGATCCTCGAGGATGCCGACCGGCACCTCGCCGTCGTCACCTCCATCGCAGGTGCCCGCCGCTTCGAGCTCGCCATGACGGGCAAGGCGGGCCACGCGGGCGGCACCCCGTTCGACCGGCGGAGGGACGCGCTCGTCGGCGCGAGCGAACTGGTCGTCGAGATCGAGCGGCTCTCGAAGGCGAGCGACGTCATCGGCACGGTCGGCCGCATGCACGCCTTCCCCGGTGGGGTCAACGTGATCCCCGGCCGGGCAGAGTTCAGCCTCGACCTTCGAGCCGAGTTCGACGACGACAGGGACGCGGTGCTCGGCTCCATCCACGAGGCCGCGCTCGCGATCGCCGATCGGCGCGGCCTGCACTTCGAGCAGCACGAGATCTACCGAGCGGACGCCGTTGTCTGCGATCTCGACCTGCGAGCGGCGGTCGAGGCCGGCATCCGGTCGACGGGCGATTCCGACCCGCTTGCGTTCTGGAGCCGCGCCGGCCACGACGGCATGGCGGTCGTCTCTGTCGCGCCGTTCGCGATGCTCTTCCTTCGCTGCAAGGGCGGCGTCAGCCACCACCCCGACGAGTCGGTGCTGATCGGCGACGTGGCGGTGGCACTCGACGCGTTCACTGCCGCGGTCACCTCCCTCGCCGACTCCCATGCTCAGCGATAGCGAGCGCTCCCTCCTGCTCGAGGATCTCGCGCGGCAACCGCGTGGGCTGGCCGAGTCGTTCACGCACGAGGCGACGCTGACCACGCCGGCCTGCGGCGACACGGTGACGGTGCGGGTGACCCTCGGTCCGACCGGTCAAATGAAGGCCGTGTCGTGGGACGGCCACGGATGCACCGTCTCGATGGCAGCATCCGCGGCGATGTGCGGTTTGATCCTGACAGACGTGCCTTCATTTGGCAGGCTGCTGGCCGCGTACTCGGCGTCGGTGAACGGAGGTGCCGCCCTGCAGGGAGACCTCGAGGCCTTCGCCGGCATCGGCCGCTTCCCGCTGCGGGCGCAGTGCGCGACGCTCGCGTGGCGGGCGCTAGAGCTCGCGCTGGTCGACGTCCAATCCGTCCCACAGGTCTGAGCACTCGACCTCGGTCACCCCGTTGGCTTCGAGGTACCGGCGCGCGCCGTGGTCGCCGGCGAGGCTATCGATGAGCGCCGGGTCTGGCAGCGACACGAACACCGGATGCCCGGGTCGCCCATCGAAGACGGCCTGCCGCAGTGGGCCCTCGGCCCGCAGTACCCGCTCGACGACGGCGACGGGGAGGCAGGGGAGGTCTACCAGGGTGATGAGGGCCGCTGGCTCGGTGACCGCAGCGAGCCCTGCTCGCAGCGAGTGCGACATCCCCCCGCTCCAGTCGTGCGCGATGACCGAGGTGACGCGGGGGTCGTCGGGCAGCGCAGCGTCGGGCGCCGCGCCGAGCACCACGACGACGCGCGTGCAGCCGGCCGCGAGCAGGGTGGCGCACGCCCGATCGAGCCACCCGGGCACGAGCACCTTCGGCCTGCCGAACCGGGTGCCTGCGCCGGCGGCCAGCACGACTCCGCAAACCTCCATGGGTAATGTTAGGCAGACCATGATCGAGACCTCTTCCGCCGACCTGCGCGCCGCCCTCGGCGTCGAGCGCTGGGTCGCCGATGTCAGCTCCCGCAGCCCATTCGACTCGCTGGAATCCCTGCTCGCGACGGCCCACGCGGCGGCAACGCCGCTTACCGAGCAGGAGGTCGACGAGGCGATGGCCCACCACCCGCGCATCGGAGAGAAGCCCGTCGGGCAGGGCTCCGCGCAGAGCTTCAGCCGCGCAGAGCAGGCGTCGAGCGACGCGGACGACGCGGAGGTCAACGCCGCGATCGCGGCTGGCAATGCGGAGTACGAGGCGGTGTTCGGGCGGGTCTTCCTCATCCGGGCCGCCGGTCGCACGCGCGCGGAGATCCTGTCGGAGCTGCGCCGTCGCATCGCACTCGACCCAGCAGAGGAGCTGCAGATCGTCGGTGAGCAGTTGCGCGACATCGCGCTGCTGCGGCTGGAGAAGCTCTACGGAGGAGAACTGTGAGCCAGGTGACCACGCACGTGCTCGACTCGGCGCGGGGCGTGCCGGCCGCCGGGGTTCCGGTGCAGCTGAGCGGCCCCGACGGCCTCATCGCGAGCTCGCAGACCAATGCCGACGGCCGGGTCACGACCCTCGGCCCGGAGTCGCTGCCAGCCGGCACGTACACGCTCGCCTTCGACACCGCGACGTACTTCGGCGAGACGCCGTCGTTCTACCCGCGGGTGTGCATCGAGTTCACCGTGGCCGGCGACGAGCACTACCACGTGCCGCTGCTGCTGAGCCCGTTCGGGTACTCGACCTACCGCGGCAGCTAGTAGTCGACGCGGCCCTGCAGGTTGACCCAGGCGTCGAAGGGCTCGGTCGCGTTGTCTGGCCGGATGCCGTCGATCGTCACGTGCCACTCCTCGCGCGGGCGGGAGAAGAGCTCGTAGAACTCGCGGTCGTCGAACCCGCCGGCAGCGGCATCGTCGCGGTCGGCCGCGAAGACGATGCGGTCGATGCGGGCCCACAGCGCCGCAGAGAGGCACAGCGGGCACGGCTCGCACGAGGTGTAGAGCGTCGCTCCGGCGAGCGAGAAGTCCTTCGCTGCCTGGCACGCCGCGCGGATGGCGACCACCTCGGCGTGCGCGGTCGGGTCGAGCGTCGCGGTCACCCGGTTCTGGCCCTCGGCCAGCACCTTGCCGTCGCGCACGATGAGAGCGCCGAACGGTCCGCCGTCGTTGGCGACGTTCTCTGTTGCGAGCTCGATTGCGCGGGCGAGGAAGAGCGAGTCGGATGACGACATCAGCGCCACGCTCCCTCGGCGGCCGGGGCGTCATCCCGCAGCACTGTCGCCTCGATGAGACCGTAGGGGCGGTCGGCCGCGACGTAGACCTCGCCGGGGTTGTCGAGGCCGAAGGGGGCGAGGTCGACCTCGAAGTGGTGCTTGTTCGGGGCGCTCATTCGAATCTCCGCAATCTCTGGAATGCCGTGCAGCACCGCAGAGCCGATGTCCCAGAGCGTCTGCTGCAGGGCGAGGGACTGCCGTACCGCGTACTCGCGGATGATGATCGACTTCACCCGCTCGAAGGTGCTGTCCCAGTGTGCCACGGGGGTGGCGAAACGCCAGCGGGCCTCGAGGGAGGTCGCCATGATCCGGTCGCGCGTCTCCGGCAGCGTCGTGTACTGCTCCGTGAGGAAGTCGTGGAACTCGGAGCCCGTGGACTTGAGGATCACGAGGTCTTTGATGCCACCGATGACGTGCTCGCCGGTGGCGTCGACGGTGACGGTCGCCGTGCGCACCTCCGGGCCGCGCCGCGTCCAGGTGTGGTCGTGCTCTACCCCGTCGATGACGGCGCGCTGCCAGGCGTACTCCTCGACGATCACGCGGGCGCCCTCGACGGGTTCGATGTCGTTCACGAAGTGACGGGCAAGGGTGAGCGCGTAGTCCTCGATCGCAGCGACGCCGTGCAGCTTGGCGAAGGCGAACGCGGTGTTCTTCTGGGCGTCGGTTGTCAGCAGCCGGGAGTTGTCGCCGTGGAGGTGGGCGGACTCGAACGGGCCGCGCAGCGCCGTCGAGACGTTGAGGTCGCGGATCTCGTGCCGAGGCGCGTCGCGGTAGATGCGCACCACGCGGTTCTCTGCCTTGCCGTACTGGTTGTCACCCATGATGATCGCCATGCGGCGATTCTCGCACCGCTACATGTCACGCGCGTTTCGGGGCAACAGCTGACCGGCCTCCGTGTCGAAACTCCGGCTCAGCGTGACCCCGGAGGAACATACGCGGTCCAGCGGCGTGCTCAGCCGGAGCTTCGACGACGACCCTCAGTTGCGTGAGAGCAGGCGGCCGGTCACGGGAGCGTCGGCAGCAATCGAGACCGGATGCCCGCGCAGCCAGGTGCGCCGGGCAACGCCCCGCAGCTCCCGCCCGTCGAACGCGCTGATCGGATTGCGGTGCTCGAGTTCCTGCGCGTGCACGGTGTAGCGCGCGTCTGGCGCGAACGCGACGAGGTCGGCGTCGGCTCCGACGGCGATGCGGCCCTTCTGCGCAAGGCCGACGAGGTCTGCTGTGCCCGTCGACATCCAGCCGAGCACCCGGTCGAGGGGGATGCCGCGGGCGGCGGCCTCCGTCCACACCGAGCTGAACCCGGTCTGCAGCCCCGCGATGCCGCCCCACGCCACCTGGAAGTCGCCGTTGCCGGCGAACTTGAGGTCGGCGGTCGCGGGGGAGTGGTCGGTCACGACCACGTCGATGTCGCCGTCGAGCAGCGCCGTCCAGAGCGCCTCCCTGTTGGCCTCGGAGCGGATCGGCGGGCAGCACTTGAACTGCGTGGCGCCATCCTCGATTCCCTCCGCCGCGAGCACCAGGTAGTGCGGGCAGGTCTCGACGGTGATCGGAAGCCCCTCGGCACGTGCGGCCCGCAGCGAGGGCAGCGCGGCAGCAGACGAGAGGTGCAGGATGTGCGCGCGGGCACCGGTGCGCCGCACCCCCGCGATGACGCGCTCGATCGCGGTGGTCTCTGCCTCATCCGGCCTCGACGAAACGAAGGCGTCGTAGGAGGTGCCGCCGTGCCCGGCGTGCGCGTCGAGCACGCCGGGGTCTTCTGCGTGCACGATGAGCTGGCTGCCGAGGGAGGTGATCTCCTCGAGCGCCGCCTCGAGCTGGTCGGCATTGAGATGGCCGAACTCGTCGATTCCGCTGGGGGCGAGGAAGGCCTTGAAGCCGAAGACGCCGCCCTCGTGCAGCTCGCGAAGGGCGCCGAGGTTCTCTGGCACGGCACCGCCCCAGAAGCCGGTGTCGACGATGACCTTGTCGCCGGCTACCTGCCTCTTGAGAAGGAGCGCCTCTAGCGAGATGGTGGTCGGCACGCTGTTGAGCGGCATGTCGATGAGGGTCGTGACCCCGGCGGCCGCGGCAGCGCGGGTCGCGCTCGCGAAGCCCTCCCACTCGGTGCGGCCCGGCTCGTTGACGTGCACGTGGGTGTCGACGATGCCGGGGATCAGCACCTCATCGGCCGCGAGCTGCACCAGCGGACCGTCGAGCTCGACGTCGATTGCTGCGATACGGCCATCCGCGATGCCGATGTCTGCGGCGCGGAACGCCCCGTCGACGAAGGCGGACGCAGCGCGGATGACGAGGTCGAAGGCCATCGCCCCAGCCTACGGAACCGGATTGAGGGCGTCGTAGTCGTGGAAGCTGCGGTAGTGCCGCACGAGCAGGAACACGATCGCGATGATGAGCAGCCCGCCGAGCAGGGACGGCAGCCAGAGCAGTGCGGTAGCCGCCACGAGCCCGACGTAGGCGTCGCCGATGCGGGGTCCGCCGGTCACGACGACGATGAATACGCCCTGCACCCGGCCCCGCATGTTGTCGGGCGCGGCCGCCTGCAGCATGGTGCTGCGGAACACGGCACTGACCTGATCGGCCCCGCCGGCTCCGGCGAGAAGAATGCACGCCGCGATGAGGGCAGGCACGTTGAGGGGCGCTGCGTGCCTCGTCCCGGTGAGCAGGAGCACGACGCCGAATGCCGCCACGAAGCCCCCGAACACCATGATGGCGTTGCGGATCGCTCGTCCATGCCAGCGCACGCTGCCGAGCCGGCCAGAGAACACGCCGACCAGAAGGGTGCCGGCGGCGAACGCCGCAGAGAGGATGCCGACCGTCACCGCGCCGCCGCCGATGACGAGGGCCCCGATCGCAGGGAGGATCACTCGCGGCATTCCGAAGGTCATCGCGACGATATCGACAAGGAAGGAGAGCCGGATGTTGGCGGCCCCGCGAAGAAACCGCAGCCCCTCGACGATTCCCGCGATCCCGGTGACCCGTGTCGCCCCCTCCGGCCGGATGGCGGGCAGCGTCAGCACGCCGGTGAACGCCGCGATGAACAGGATGGCGTCGACCGTGTACGTCCACTGCACACCGACGGTCGCGACGAGCACCCCCGCGATCGCGGGCCCGACGATGACCTGGAACCCGAAGCCGATGCCGTTGAGGCCGCCGGCCGCCGGGAGCAGCCGCACCGGCAGCAGTCGCGGAACGATCGCCGACCGTGCCGCACCGACGATCGTGACGGCAACAGCGGTGAGCGTCGTGAAGACGTAGTAGAGCCAGAGGGTCTCGGTCTCGGTCCAGGCGAGGCAGGCGAGGCCGACGACGGAGACCCAGGCAACGGTCTCGGCAAGGATCGCGACCGTGCGCCGGTCGAAGCTGTCGACGAGAAGGCCGCCGTAGACGCCCGCGATGATCATCGGCACGAGCGAGATGACGCCGACGAGGGCAACGGCCGCCGTCGACTGCGTGATCTCGTAGATGTGCAAGCCGACCGCGACGATCGTCATCTGGCTGCCGACGCCGGCGAGGGTCGAGCCGAGCCACAGCCGGAAGAACGCGGGGCTCTCGCGGAACGGCGTCAGGTCGGCGAAGTGCGAGCGCCGTGTCGTGGATTCCGGGACGCCGCTCACTCGACTCAGCCTAGGCTTTCCCCATGCACGAGATTGCCGACCGGCTGCTCACGGCGCACGACGCCGGGCGCCCGATCGCCGTGGCAACGGCCATCGCGATCGAGGGGAGCGCCCCGCGCACGGTCGGAACATCCATGGCCTTCGATGGCGAGTCGGTCATCGGCAGCATCGCCGGCGGCTGCGTCGAGGGCGCAGTGGTCGAGATCGCGAGCCGCGTTCTCGCGACGGGCGAGCCCCAAACCGTCGACTTCGGCGTGAGCGACGAGACTGCGATGTCGGTAGGGCTCACGTGCGGCGGCGAGCTGCGGGTGCACGTGCAGCTGCTCTCGCCAGAGCTCGTCGCGAATCTGCGAGCCGGCACCGCGATCGAGGTCTGCTCCGAGTTCACCGAGCCGCCGCCCGTGGAGCGGCACATGGTCATCCTCGGAGCCATGGAGTACTCGGCCGCCCTTGCTGCGGCATCCGCCGTGCTCGGGTACCGCGTCACCGTTGTCGACCCGCGGCCGCTGTTCGCCACCGCCGAGCGCTTTCCCGCTGCAGAGGTGGTCGTCGAGTGGCCGCCGCTCTACCTCGAGCGCACACCGGTCGACGAGAACACGGTGATCTGCGTGCTCAGCCACGATTGGCGGTTCGATGCAGAGGCGCTCGCGATCGCGCTGCGGTCGCCGGCCGGATTCGTGGGGGCGATGGGATCGCGCACCACCCACGCGCGTCGGGTCGCCTCGCTTGCGGAGCTGGGCATCCCCACCGATCGGCTGCACTCGCCGATCGGCCTCGATATCGGCGCATCCACGCCGGAGGAGACCGCCGTGTCGATCCTCGCCGAGGTCATGGCAGCCCGCGTTGGCGCTACCGCGACACCGCTGATGGACGCCGCCGGCCCCATCCACGCGCGACAGGTGTCCACGACGCCCTGATTGGCTCTCGCCGCGTGACGGCGGCGCGTGGCAGAGTCGCAGCATGACCGAGACCGAGGCGACGCGCTCCGCGGTGCTCACCGGCATCCGTGACGCGCTGCTGATCGTCATCGGGTACATCCCGTTCGCGCTTGCCGCTGGCGCCGCGATGGCCCAGACGGATGTCGATCCGGCCCTGTCGATCCTCAGCTCGCCCATCATCTTCGCGGGGGCATCGCAGCTCGTCGCCATCCAGCTGCTCGGCACCGGGGCCGGCATCGCCCTCGTGGTGTTCTCCGTGCTCGTGGTCAACGCGAGGCACCTGCTCTACAGCGCGTCGCTCGAGCCGCACCTTGCCGGGTGGAGTCGCCCGCAGCGCATGCTGGCGGCGTTCCTGCTCGCCGACCCCGTCTACGCCCTGGCCATCTCGCGCTTCGAGCGGGAGGGCGGTGCCGGCCCCAAGGGCGCGCAGCTCGGCTACTACTTCGCCGCCGGCATCACCTGCTTCGTCGGCTGGGCCTCGCTCGTGAGCGTCGGGGTGCTGCTCGGCGGCTTCATTCCCGACTGGGTGCCGCTCGAGCTCGCGATTCCGCTGACCTTCCTGCTCCTCGCCCTCCCGCTCATCAAAGACAGGCCGGGGCTTGTCGCCGGCAGTGTCGGCGGCATCGTCGCCCTCCTCGCCGCGCCGCTGCCCTTCGGCATCGGCCTCATGGTCGGGGCGATCGCTGGCCTGGTTGCCGGCGGGGTGGTGCTGGCGCGAACCCAGCCGGCGCAGACGGAGGCGAGCGATGCTTGACCTGCTCGCCATCCTGCTCTCCGGGCTCGTCACCTTCGTCGAGCGGGCGATCTTCCTCGTGTCGAAGAAGGTGCGCCCACCGAGCCGGGCGCTTCGCTACCTTCCCCTGGTCGGGCCGGCCGTGCTCGGCGCGATTGCCGTGCCGGGCATCCTCGCCCCGCGCGGCGAGCTCTCGCTCGTCGAGACGATCCCGGCGGTCATCGCGGCGGTCATCGCCGCCCTGCTGTGGAAGTGGACCAAGCAGCTCGTCATCGGCTTGGTCGTCGGCCTAGCCGTGTGGTGGGGCCTCATCTTCCTGCTCGTGCAGCTCGGCTGGCTGCAGCGCTAGCTCAGCGCTCGCGCGCGAGCCGCCAGATCTTCTCCCGCGACATCGGCAGTGACCGCGGCCGCACGCCGATGGCGTCGCGGATGGCGTTGGCAAGGGCGGGAGCGACCGGGTTGTAGGGCGCCTCGCTCATCGACTTCGCGCCGAGGGGGCCGAGCTCGTCGTGGGTGTCGGCGAAGAGCACCGCGGTGCGTGGCACGTCGGCGAACTGCGGCAGGTGGTAGTTGCGCAGCGCCGTGGTGAGCACGACGCCGTCGACGACCTCGACCTCCTCGTAGAGGGCGGTTCCGAGTGCCTGGGCTACCCCTCCCTCGACCTGCCCGCGCAGCTGCTCCGGGTTCATGACGACACCGGCATCGACCGCCTGCACGGAGTGGAGGATGCGCACCTCGCCGGTGCCGGAATCCACGGCGACCCGGAAGCCCTGCACGTTGAAGGCGAGCGAGCGCGGGGTGCCGTCGTGGCGGCCCGTCGCGGTGAGCCCCGGCGTCATGCCGTGCTCGTCGATGAGCGCCTTCAATGCGGTGGATGCAGCGTGCACCGCCTTGCCCGCGACCACGACGCCGGCAGACCCGAAGGCACCCGTGTCGTAGCCAGCCCCGTCGGTGTCGGACTGGGCGATGCGGATGCGGTCGGCGCTGACCCCGAGGGCCGTTGCCGCGAGCTGCGCGTGCACCGTGGTGGTTCCGCTGCCGAACTCGGCAGTGCCGACCTGGAGGTCGAACAGGCCGTCGTCGGCGAGGGTGATGCTCGTCTCTGCGACGTGCCCGCGCGGCGGAAGGGAGGCGATCATCGCGATGGCGACGCCGGTGCCGACGGCCCAGCCATCCGGTGCCGGTGTCCCCGTAAAGGAGGACAGCGACTGCTCGACGAGGTCGAGGCACTGGTCGAGCCCGTAGGAGCCGTAGAGCATGTCGTGCTCCTCGTCGGCCTCGGTGACGACGACGGGGTCGCCGGGCACGATGACGTTGCGGCGGCGCAGCTCGACCGGGTCGATGCCGAGCTCGCGGGCGAGGTCGTCCATCGCCGACTCGACGGCGAAGATCACCTGGCCGAGGCCGTAGCCGCGGAAGGCACCCGAGGGCGGGTTGTTCGTGTAGACGCTTTCGGCATCCACCTTCTTGTTGGCGCAGCGGTAGACGCTGAGCGACTCGCCGAGGCTGTGGAACATGACGCCGACGCCGTGGTTGCCGTAGGCGCCGGTGTCCATCAGCTCTGTGACCTGCATGGCGGTCAGCACGCCGTCGGCCGTGGCGCCGAGGGTCACGCTCAGCTGCATCGGGTGGCGAACCGGGGCGATGGTGAACTCGTCCTCCCGGGTGAACTCGTACTGCACCGGTCGGCCGGTTGCGAGCACGGCGAGGGTCACGAGGTCTTCGGTGAGGATCTCCTGCTTGCCCCCGAATCCGCCGCCCACCCTGGCGGTGAACACGCGAACGCGCGACTGGTCGAGGCCGAAGATGTGGGCGATCTCATCGCGAACGAGGTATGGCACCTGCGAGGAGGTGCGCAGCACGATCCTCCCGTCGTCGTCGAGCCAGCCGCGGGTCGCGTGGGTCTCGAGGGCGACGTGCGAGACCCGCTGCGTGCGGAACTCGCCGCTCACGACGGCGGCCGCTGCCGCCAGCCCGTCGGCGACGGACCCCATCTCGCCGTGCAGCTGGGCGAGCACGTTGCGGCGCGGCTCGGAGATGCGAGCCTCCGGGCCCTTCTCGCCGTGCAGCAGCGGGGCACCGGGGGTGCGGGCAGCCTCCGGGTCGAAGACGGCTGGCAGCACGTCGTACTCGACGTCGACGAGGGCGAGAGCGCGCTGCGCGATCGCAACGGTGTCGGCGATGACGGCCGCGACGCGTTGGCCTCGAAAGCGCAGCACGGCATCCATGACCATCGTGTCGTCTGGGTCGTCGGTGCGGTGCTCGTGGCGGGCGGTGGAGAACAGGGTGGCGGGGGAGTCGTGGTGGGTGAGCACTGCGTGCACCCCCTCGAGCGCGAGGGCGCGCTCGGTAGAGATCGACCGGATGCGCGCGTGCGCATGCGGGGAACCCAGGACCGCGAGGTGCAGCACCCCCGTCGTCGCCGAGTCGAGCGTGTAGGCCTCCGTGCCCGTGACGACGCGCATGCCGGCCGGGGCCTTCAGCGAGGAGCCGACGTCTGCCGTCGACACCGTGTTCGAGACGCCGCAGATCGCATCCTCGATCGAGCGGTAGCCGGTGCACCGGCACAGGTTGCCCTTGAGCTTCACGGCGAGGTCGTCGTCGGGCTGCAGGGTCGAGGCGGTGACGATCATGCCGGCGGTGCAGAAGCCGCACTGAAAGCCACCCGCGTCGACGAATGCCTGCTGCAGCGGGTGCGGGTGCTCCGGGGTGCCGAGGCCGGCGACAGTCGTGACAGCGGCGCCCTCGAGGCGGTGGGCAGGGTAGATGCAGGAGTGCACCGGCTCCCCGTCGACGAGCACGCTGCACGCCCCGCAGTCGCCGGCGTCGCAGCCCTTCTTGACCTCGAAGTGGTCGAGGTCGCGCAGCACGGTGCGCAGCACGCGCCCTGTTGTCTCGCCGGTCTCGCGCGGCTCGCCGTTCACGGTGAACCTCACGACAGCTCCTCGAGCAGCTCGAGGGCGAAGCGTAGGCCCATGGCCTGTCGCCAGTCGGGGGAGCCGTGCGCGTCGTCGTACCAGTCGTCGATCGCGGTGACCGCAGCCGTGAGGGCCGCGGCCGAGGGCAGGCTCTCGAAGCGCAGCACGTGCGGGCGGGTGGTGCCGCCGGTGATCGTGAACACGGCCTCGTCGCCGAGGGTCGCGATCGCGAGCGTGCCCGTGCGCCCGAGCGGCGAGAGCGAGATGCGGCGAAAGCCGTGCCGCGCCTCGAGGGCCGCCCGGGGTATCTCGATGGCACGCAGCACCTCGCCCTGCTCGAGCACCGTCTGCTGCACTCCGAGCACGAACTCGGCCACCGGCACACGCCGCTCTGCCGTGGCCGACCAGATCACGGCTGTCGCGTCGAGGGCTGCGGCGAGCGAGGTCATAGCCCCGGCGGGCAGCGCGAGGGCAATATTGCCGCCGACGGTCGCGACGTTCCAGACTTTGAAGCTTGCGAGCAGGGAGTTCGCGCACTGCGCGAACAGCGGGTGGGGATGCCGCGCGAGCGCCGCGATGGTGGCGGTCGCCCCGATCGTCAGCCCGGCATCCGTCTCGTCGATGGAATCCCAGCCGAGGCCCGTGAGATCGACGAGCCCCGTGGTGCCCGGCTGCGGCTCGGAGTACAGCCACGTTCCCCCGCCGAGGGGTCGCTCGCCCTCGCCGAACACGAGCTCGGCACGAGTGCGTGGCACCCGGATCTCGCGCACGTCGATGAGGTCCATGCAGGCCAGTCAACCCGAAAGTTGTGACGTGCGTGTAACGGCGTTCACCCCGGGTACACGCGCACCCGTGACGCTGTGAGCGTGCGACGCCTAGCTGCTGTTGTCCTGATCTCCAGCGTTCTGATCTCGACCGCGGTGGTGACGCCGGCGACAGCCGCACCCATCGCCGCCTCGGGCGACGGGCTCGTGCTGATCAACGAGCTGGCCAACGGCGGCCCGCGCTCCGACTCCGACACGTTCTTCGAGCTGCGCAACTGGGGGCAGTCACCGGTCGACCTCACCGGGTGGCAGGTGTTCCGCTGCAGCGCGCAGGGGCTGCGCAGCAACGTGGGACGGCCAGAGGGCGACCTCGCCGGCGTCGTGCTCGAGCCCGGTGAGATCTTCACGGTCAGCAAGATCGGCATGGCCGGCGACGCGCACATGAGCTCGCCGTTCATGACGAGCGGCTTCGGCCTCTACCTCGAGAACCCCGACGACGAGCTGGTGGATGCGGTTGGCGTCTACCCCACCGAGCCATGGCCGACCCAGAGCGAGTGCACCCTCGACCGCAACCTGCCCAACAGCCTCGCTTTCGCGCTCGACGAGAGCTGGCAGCGTGTGTCGGCGACGGGGAACACCGTCGTCGACTTCATCAAGGCACCGGCGACCATCGGGTCGCAGAACGCGGCCGCGGCCACCACAACGGAGCGCACCGGGGTCGTCATCTCGGAGTTCGCGCCATCGGGCCCCGCCGCCAGCGACGACGAGTTCGTCGAACTGTGGAATCTCGGCTCAACCTCGGTCGACATCGGCGGCTGGCAGCTGTACCGCTGCACCGCGACCGGCCGCATGCGCAGTGACACCCTGCAGACGACCATCCCCGGCGGCACGCGTCTCGGGGCTGGCGACTACTACCTCGTCGCGTCGAACGCCTATGCAGGAGACGCGGATGCCCGCTAC
>NZ_JBXMIS010000054.1:0-4571 GCF_057073975.1 Conyzicola sp.
CGTCGACCCCTATGCCGCAGAGAAAGCCGGTGTGCCCCGTGCGGCAGATGCAGAGGATCGGCAGGTCTATGCCGCCGGCGGCATAGATGTCTGCCTCGTAGCGCTCTCCCGCTCCCGGCAGGGGAAGACCGTCGTCGGCGGGCACGCGAACGCTGCTCGGCACGAGCCCGAGCGGCTCGACGACCTCCCTCGTAATCACGGCGCGATAGCTCTGTGGGTGGCCTGGCGGCAGCCCGACGTACTCGTCGAGGGCGAAGCCTCGCACGCGCGACAGGTCGAGCCGCATGGCTGCGAGGGCCGCGTAGGTGCTGAGCGGCGTCGACCCGGTCGCGAGTCCGAGCACGGCATCCGGCGTCGCAGTGACGAGCCGCGCGATGAGGTCTGCGGCGATAGCGCCAGCCTCCTCCGCAGAGCCGACGATGGTGACCTCTGCCATGGCTATGCCTCGACGAGTCCGGCGCCGAGGTGCGCTGCGCCGAGCGCGGCAACCGGTGCGTCGGCCGGAACGAGGGTGATGCGCTCGCCCAGCTCCAGCGAGGTGATGAAGGGCGAGAGCGCCTCCCACTCGGTCACGACGGCTCGCACACCGTCGAGCAGCCGGTCGCCGAGGCGCGAGAGACCGCCGCCGATGACAACGAGGTCGACGTCGACGGTGAGCACGAGGATGCGCACCGAGGCCGCGACGCCCTCGAACAGGCGGCGGCGAATCTCGATCGCACGCTCATCGCCGGCGTCGGCAGCGTCGAGCACCGCCGTGACCGGGTTGTCCTCCCCTGTCGCCCACTGACGGGCGATGCCAGAGCCAGAGGCGACGACCTCGAGACCGCCGCGCTGCCCATCGAGATCGAGCGGTCCGTTCGGGTCGACGAGCACGTGGCCGATCTCGCCAGCCGACCCGCGGGCCCCACGCCACAGCTCTCCCCGCAGCACGAGTCCGGCCGCGAGGCCGGTACCGAGATTCAGATAGGCGATGGATGCCGTGGCCGGCTGGTCGAGGGCGTGGAACGCCCCGATCGCGGCGGCATTCACGTCGTTCTCCACGCGGACGGGCATGCCGAGCCGCTGCCAGAGCACCGGCCCGAGCTCGAGGCGCTCGACGCCGAGGTTGATCGCGTGCGTCACGAGGCCGGTGGCGGCATCCACTGTTCCGGGTATTCCGACCCCGATGGTCGCGAGGGTGTCGACCGCCACTCCGGCCTCGGCCGCAGCACCGGTGATCGCCGCGACCGCAGACTCGACCACGGCGTCAGGGCCGAAGCCCGTTGGCAGGCGCATGCGGCCGGCAACGGCTCCGTCGTGGTCGACGACGACCGCCTCGGTCTTGGTGCCGCCGATGTCGACCCCGACCATCATTCCCCGCGTGCTCATCGCACAGCCTCCTCTAGCCACGCGCCGAGCGCCTGGCCGACGTGCCGCGACGCACCGAAGGTCGCGACGTCTGCATATGTCCTGTCGTCGCTCGGCCAGCCCATGTCGACGACGATCGTGTCGGGGTGGTCGCGGCGGGCGGTGTCGATGATGTCGCGCACCCAGTCACGCCGGTGGTTGTCCTTGCCGACGAGCACGAGCTGGCCGCGCACGGGCGGAAAGGAGTCGCCACGAGAGATGCGCGCGTCGACCGCCGGGCCCCACGGCGCCTGGCCGATGGCGATGTTCGCGGTCGTCTCGATCGCGACGACCGTGCGGTGCGCCCGCACCACAGTGGCCGCGGTCACGTCGAAGGCGGCCGCGGTCGTGCCGAGGTCGAACTGGGGCTCTGCAGAGAAGGTCACCTCGGCCGTACCGCCGAGGGCGCGACCAAGGGAGCTGGTGCGGGCCCCGGCATCCTGCAGCCGTGCCTGCGGCAGAGTGCCGCTCTCGACGGCGTCGAGGAGCGCCTGCTCGATCTGGCCGAGCTGCTCGTCGGTGTTGTCTGTGCCGATGCAGAGCAGGTCGCAGCCCGCGGCGATGGCGCGAACCGCCGCAGCGGGAATGCCGATCTCGCCGCTCGCACCCACCATGTCGAGAGCGTCGCTGACGATGACGCCATCGAAGCCGAGCTCCTCGCGCAGCAGTTGCTGCAGGATGCGGGCAGAGAAGGTCGCAGGATTCGCTGCGTCGAGCTGGGGAAGCATGATGTGCGACGTCATGATCGCGCGGGTTCCTGCCTCGATCGAGGCGGCGAAGGGCACGAGCTCTCGCTCGCGCAACTGCTCGATCGGGAGGTCGACCACGGGGAGCGCGAGGTGCGAGTCCTGAGCGGTGTCGCCATGACCCGGGAAGTGCTTCGCCGCGGCGGCGACCCCGGTCGACTCGAGTCCGCGCACCCACGCGGCACTGTGTCGTGCGACGAGCTTCGGCTCTGAGCCGAAGCTGCGCACGCCGATGACGGGGTTGTCCTGGTTGGAGTTGATGTCGACATCCGGCCCGAAGTCGAGGTTGACGCCGACCTCCCGCAGTTCGCGGCCAACCAGTCGACCGGTGTGCTCGGTGAGCTCGAGGTCGTCGATGCGACCGAGGAGGGCGTTACCCGGGTACGGCGCTCCCTGGGCGTAGTACAACCGGGTCACATCACCGCCCTCCTCGTCGATTGCGATGAGCGAATCGGGATTCGCCTCTCGTATCGCATCGGTGAGTGCGCGCAATTGCTCGCGCGACTCGATGTTGCCGCCGAAGATGCAGACTCCGGCGAGGCCCTCGCGCAGTCGCGCGGCGAGCCAGTCTGGAAGGGTCGTGCCGACGAAGCCGGGAAGCAGCGTCTTGGCAGCGATGCTCACTAGCCCTTCACCGCCCCGGCCACGAGGCCGCTGGTGAGGCGGCCCTGCACGATGAGGAAGAACACGATCACGGGAACGGCGACGAGAGTGGATGCCGCCATCACCTGGCCCCAGTCCGTCTCGCGGGTGGCGCTGGCCTGCACGAATCCGCGCAGCCAGAGCGGCAGCGTGTGCGCCGCCTCGGCGGGCAGCAGCACGAGGGCAACGGTGAACTCGTTCCAGGCCTGGAGGAAGGCGTAGACGCCAGAGGCGACGAGCCCGGGGGCGAGCAGGGGGAAGGTGATGCGCATGAACGCTCCGAACCGGCTGAGCCCGTCGACCATCGCGGCCTCCTCGAGGTCGGCCGGAACGCCGGCGACGAAGCCGCGCAGCATCCAGATCGTGAACGGCACGACGGCGGCGACGTAGATGACGCTCACGCCGATGACCGAGTTGAGCAGGTTGGCGCCGGCGACCATCTTGTACTGGGCGATGAAGAGGCCCTCGGCCGGCAGCATCTGCACCACCAGCACCGCGATGACGAAGCTCGTGCGCCCCCGGAAGCGGAACCGGCTGATGGCGACGGCCGCGAGGAAGGCGAAGACGATGCAGAAGAACACGGCCGTCAGCGTCACGGCGACGCTCATGCCGAGCGCGTTGACGAACGAGCCGTCGGCGAGGACGCCGACGAAGTTCGACGCGGTGCCCGGCACCGGGAAGAAGGTCGGGATGAACGACTGCAGCACGGTGTTGGGAAGGAAGGCCGAGTTGACCATCCAGTACACCGGGAAGATCCAGAGGGCCGCGATGACGATCGCGAGCGCCGAGAGGAGCGGTTTGCGGAATCTCACTGGGCATCCTCCTTGAGCAGGCTGCGGATGTAGAACCAGCTGAGCGCGATGGTGAGCGCGAGCACGAGGATCGAGACGGCGCTTGCCATTCCGAAGTCCTGCGAGCTGGTTCCGAGCTTGTAGATGTAGGTGCCGAGCAGGTCATACTCGCCCGACTTGGATCCGGCATCCTTGAGCATCGTGATCTGCGTGAACACGCGGAGGTCCCAGATGAGCTGCAGCAGCAGCACGATCGAGATGACGGGGCGGATCATCGGAAGGATGATGCCCCAGAACCGCTGCCAGCCGTTCGCGCCGTCGAGCTGCGCTGCCTCCATGACCTCGTCAGAGACCTGGGTGAGGCCGGCGTAGATAGAGAATGCGACGAACGGCACCGACATCCAGATGACGATGATGGATGCCACGACGAAGAACGTCGACGGCTGCGACAGCCAGTCGAAGCGGTTCATCTCGACGCCGGGGATCATGTCGAGCACGTAGTTGATCGCGCCCCTTCGGCGATCGAACAGCCAGATCCAGACGGTCATGGCGGCAACGACCGGCATCGACCAGGCGAGGAGGAGGGAGATCTGCAGGATGAGGCGCGCGGTCTTCGTGATCGCCGTCATGAGCAGCGAGAGCAGGGTGCCGAGTGCAAGGGTGAGGAACGCGGTGACGATGCAGAACACGAGCGAGCGGGCGACGACGGCCCACAGCTCGCCGTTGGTCGCGAGCTCGATGTAGTTGCCGAGGCCGACGAACGGAGCCGGTTTGCCGAACTGCTGGGCGAGACCGTACTCCTGCGTCGAGGTGACGATCTGCCAGATGACGGGGTAGCCCATGCCGAGAAGCAGGATGGCGACGGCGGGGATCAGGAGGAGGTACGGAGTGCGAACCGGACGGCGGCTGATACGGGCGACGGTGGACATGGCGGCTCCTCCTTTCTAGAGGCTTGGTGTGTGTGTGTGGCGGGGGGGGGGGGGGGGGGGGGGGGGAGGGGCGGGGG
>NZ_JBXMIS010000055.1:0-26631 GCF_057073975.1 Conyzicola sp.
CCCCCCTCCCCCCCCCCCCCCCCCCCCCCCCCCCCCCCCCCCCCCCCCGGGCCGATGAGGGTGAGCTCGACGCGATCGTCGCCCTTCGACCCGCGGGTCTCATGGTGGCGGGAGACCTTGATCTCGAAGGCGATGGCCTTCTCGGCAAGATGTGCGACCTTCTCTGCCTTCTCAGTCGCGTAATCGCGGAAGCGATCAGTGACCCCAAGGTTGCGCGCGTTGACGGAAATTTCCACGTCGACCTCCCAGTTTTCCCGGCGCCGGGCCCCCTGGAGGCGGTCCTGATTGACGCCCTTTTGCCAAACGTAGTCCTGCCCGGGTGGGAAGTCACGGAAAGGCCACGAGGTCGCACGAGATGCCGAGCGGAGTCATCGGGAGTCGCGAAAATAGCGGGGGGTCGTGGCGAGGGTGACGGCGTCGGCGACCTCGCCGCCGGCGGCCAGAATCGCCCGACGCGCCTCGAGCAGCGTGGAACCCGTCGTGACGACATCGTCGACGAGGGTGAAGCGGCGGCCCGTGAGATCGCCGACGGCGGCGATGGACCCGCGTGAGTTGCGGGCGCGGGCGTCGGCATCGAGCGACTTCTGCGTGGCCGTGGTGCGGGCAGAACGCAGCACCGCTCGCGGGCGGAACCCGGCCCGGGCCACGAGCAGCACGACCGGGTCGTAGCCGCGGCGCCGGTAGGCGGAACGCGAGCCCGGCACCAGCGCAAGCTGGGAGCCGCGATCGGATGCCGCCGCAAGCAGCGGCGCGATCGCCGCAGAGAGTGCGGCAGCGGCATCCGTTCTCCCGCCCTCCTTCAGCGAGAGCACGAGCTCGCGAACGACCCCCTCGTACCGGGCCGCACTCACCACCTCGAGCTGCCCGACTCGAGACAGCACCGGCGGACCGAGAGCAGCACGGCATGCATCGCACACCGAGCGGTCGGCGGAGCCGCAGCCGGCGCACTCCACGGGAAGCAGCACGGCAATGGCATCGAGCAGCAGGCGCATGCCGACACCCAAGCGGATGCGGGCTCGGCTCCGACCCGGAACGTCGTGTCGGTGGAGAACCGCTACTGCTGCGTCGCAAGGAAGGAGACGGTGACACCCGTCGCTGCCCAACCGGCGGCACCGCGCCGCTGGTACACGTCCCCGTCGGCGCCGACGACGCGAAGGCCATCGGCGTCGCCGGTTCCCACGATCGAGTGGCCGCCAACCACGCGCCCTCCCGCCTCGTTCTGCCCGCCGAGCTCGTGGAGCGTGACGGTGGAGCTGGTCGACGACGACTGCCCGGCGAGCGTCGCGATGGTGCGGTCGTCGACCCACGCGGCATCGATCGGCACGACGCCCTGGTCGACCCGCACCTCGTACGCCGGGCCGAGCGCGTAGGGAACCCCGTCGGCGCGGAGGATTCCGTAGACCGCGAGCCGCGACCCGGCGTCTGTCGCCGTGTACACCGCCAGGCGCGATCCGTCGCGGCTCACCTCGAAGGCGACGACGCGGGAGCCTGCCGCGATGGGCGCAGCGATGTCGACTCGCGCCCCCGAAGTGTCGAATACCCGGACGGCAGAGCCCTCGGTGGCCGGAACGGTCCACACGTAACCGCTCGCGTCGGTCGAGGCGAGCAGCCCCGCGCGCGCGTCGAGCAGCAGTTGGTCGGCGCTGTCGGAGAACACGATGTGCACGCCGTCGGGGGCGGTCACCGCAGAGAACTGGCGGTCGCGCGACAGGGTCACGTCGCTCGCATCGAGGGCAACGATCTCTGTGCTCTGCCCGCCGAGGGCGCTCACCGACCCGCCCCCGCCGACGAAGCCGAAGCCGTCGTCAGTGCGGGCAAGCAGAGACCCCTCCACGCTCGGGTTGACCACCGGCACCGACTGCGAGTCGGGAACGTCGATGGGCACCCCGCGCACCGTGATCACGACGCTCGAGACCCCGAGGGTGCTCTTGAGCTGCTCGACCATTCGCGCCGTCGCCTCCCCCGTCGCGTCGAGCACCTCGTCGCTGAGGTCGACGGTGGCAACGCCCGACTCGATCGTGACGGCAGACTCGAGCGTCGTGCCAGGGGGGAACTCGCTGTTCGTGATGCCCTGGGCAAGCCACGACGACTGACCGCTGAGCAGCGTCAGGACGAGGCGCGTGTTGAGGCGCGTGGTGCGGGGAAACCAGCGAACGTCGGGCACGAGGTACTCGTAGCTCGAGTCGAAGTAGTAGAGCGCGAAGTCGTCGAAGATCGTGTCGAAACCCTCGGAGCTCAGCACGATGCCGTCGGGGGCAGCGTTGATGCGCCATTCCCCATCGGCGTCCTGCACCATGCCGAAGTCGAGTCGTTGCGTCGACTGGTCGCCGTTGGTCAGGGTGCCGAGGCTGTCGACGTACGCAGAGGACGAGAACACGTAGGACAGGGTGCCGTCGGCGTTGCCCTGGGTCACCCCGGCGCCGGCGCGCACCTGCGTCGTCGTGTTGGGCTCCCACACGTCGGAGAGCGACGAGGTGAGGAACGTGCGGGCGATCGCATAGTCGTCCTGCGGGCTCGTGGCTGCCTGGATGAATCCGGTGACGATCTCCTCCGGCGTCGCGCCATCCTGGGGGCCTGACGGGTCGTACCCGAAGTCCGGGGCGTCCTCCTTGCCGATAACCTGCCCCTCGTGCACCGGGCCGCTGCTCGGAATGCCGCCGCACCCGACAAGGCCAAGTCCGATTCCAGCAACGAGGGCCACAACAACCGCGCGCCTCATGGCAGCACCTCCTCTGGCAGCGCCGCGTCGTCGGGCGGCAGCTCGAGCGGGGAGCCGCTGAGCATTCCACCGCGCACCCGGGGAAGGGTGAGCCGGAAGCATGAGCCCTCGCCCGGCGCAGACCACACCTCGAGCCAGCCGCCGTGCAGAGCCGCGTCCTCGAGCGAGATCGCGAGCCCGAGGCCCGTGCCGCCCGTGGTGCGCTGGCGCGACGGGTCTGCACGCCAGAACCGGTCGAAGACCCGGTCGACGCTCTCTGCGCTCATGCCGACGCCATAGTCGCGCACGGCGATCGCCACGGCCTTCTCGTCGCTGTCGACGTAGACGACGATGGGCTTGCCCTCGCCGTGGTCGATCGCGTTGCCGAGGAGGTTCTGCATGATGCGCCGGATGCGCCGCGAGTCGAGGTCGGCCTCGAAGTACCCGCCAGGGGCAACGAGCCGCAGCTCTGAGCCCTTCGACTCGGCGAGGTTGGAGACGGAGTCGATCGCATCCTCGACGAGCCGAACGATGTTCGTCGACTCGATCTCCATGTCGACGGCCCCGGCGTCGTAGCGGCTCATCTCGAGCAGGTCGGCGAGCAGCAGCTCGAACCGCTCGACCTGCGTGTGCAGCAGCTCTGCCGTTCTCGCGGTCGTCGGCGAGAAGTTCTCGCGCTGGTCGTAGAGCACGTCGCCGGCGAGACGGATGGTGGTGAGCGGCGTGCGCAGCTCGTGCGAGACATCGGAGACGAAGCGCTGCTGCACCTGGCTGAGGGCGGCGAGCCGGGTGATCTGCTGCTGGAGGCTGTCGGCCATGCCGTTGAAGGAGCGCGCGAGGGTCGCGATGACATCCTCGCCCTTCTCCGGGATGCGAACCTCCAGCTCGCCGGCGGCCAGCCGCTCGCTCGTCTCCGCCGCCATCCGCACCGGCCCGACGACGAGGCGCACGACGACGTAGGTGACCGCGCCGATGAGCACGATGAGGGCGAGGCCGCCGAGCAGCAGTGTCTGCTGCAGGAAGGCGAGGGTGTCCTGGGTGTCGCTCAAGTCGTTGACGATGTAGAGCTCGTAGTCGCCGAAACCGGGCACCTCCAGGCGCGAGCCGACCACGATACCGGGGATGCTGGTGCCGTCCTCCTGCGGAAGCGAGATCGACTGCGTGAAGGTGCGCCGCTCCTCCGAGCCCGACACCGCGGCGCGCAGTTCGTCAGAGATCAGCTCGGCGTCGAGACCGCCCGTGCTTCGGTCGACGGGAGCACCGAAGCCGGGCTGCCCAGGAGAGCGGCGGATCGCGATCTTGGTCGAGCCGACCTGGGTCGACGACGCCTGGCTCGCGGCTTCGAGCGCGCGCTGCATCGTCGTCTCCGCGTCAGCCGTGGTCGACTCGTCGCTCGCGTCGAAGCGGTCCTGCGCCGCGACCGTCGCCCTGGCCGACGCCGCCTCGGCCAGTCGCACGCGCTCGTCGAACAGGTTGTTGCCGACGCTGAACGACATGTAGGCGCCGATGATGAACACCGTCAGCGCAGAGAGCAACACGGTGATCGCGACCGTTCTCAGCTGCAGCGAGGAACGCCACAGACTCGTGAGGGTGCGCAGCCAGCCGCGCCAGTCGAGGTAGCGCATGGCGCGTCAGCTCGCGCTGCCCGCCCGGTAGCCGACGCCACGAACGGTCATGACGATGCGCGGGTTGTCTGGGTCGTTCTCCACCTTGGCGCGCAGGCGCTGCACGTGAACGTTGACGAGCCTGGTGTCGGCCTTGTAGTGGTAGCCCCAGACCTGCTCGAGCAGCATCTCGCGGGTGAACACCTGCTGCGGCTTGAGGGCGAGCGCGAGCAGCAGCTCGAACTCGAGCGGGGTGAGGTTGATCAGCTCTGCTCCACGACGCACCTCGTGGCCGGCGACGTCGAGGGTGAGGTCGCCGATCGTGAGGCTGCCGGTGGCTGCGGTCGTGGCGGGGCGAAGGCGCGTGCGGATGCGCGCGACGAGCTCCTTGGGGTTGAAGGGCTTCACGATGTAGTCGTCGGCGCCGCTCTCGAGGCCCTTGACGACATCCGTTGTATCGCTCTTCGCGGTGAGCATGATGATCGGCACACCCGACTCCTCGCGAATGCGGGAGCAGATCTCGATGCCATCCATTCCGGGCAGCATGAGGTCGAGCAGCACCAGGTCTGGACGTGTGGAGTGGAAGGCGGCAACCGCCTCGGCGCCGTCACCGCAGAACGAGGGCTCGAATCCCTCGGAGCGCAGCACGATGCCGATCATCTCCGCGAGTGCGGTGTCGTCGTCGACAACAAGAACCCTGGCGTTCATAGGCCCCATCTACTGGATCGGCCCCGCGATTCGTAGCTCGCAGGAGCTTTCGCACAAGAGTAGTCGAGTGTGAAAGCATAAGAGCCAGTAGCGCCGCCGACGGTGGCCACAGGAAGGCATCACCGGTGACCGAGACCCCGAACTGGCAGTCGCCCGCCGGAGCAGATCGGCCAGCCGCACAGTCACCGTGGGCATCCCCGATCGCCCCAGCTGCGGCTCCGCAGGCCGGCTACGCACAGCCTGGCTATGCGCAACCACAGCCGGGCGCGGCCCCCGGCTGGACGCCGCCGCCCAAGCCGGGGCTCATCCCGCTCCGCCCGCTGTCGTTCGGCACCATCCTCGGCTCGTCATTCCGCGTGATGCGGCGCAACCCGGCACCGACGTTCGGACTGTCCGTGCTGCTCTACGGATTCATCACCATCGTCTTCGCCGGCGTCTTCGCCGCCCTCATCGCGTTCTCGATCGGTCGCATCGACTCGGCCGACCAGAGCGACTACGACGAGATCCTCTCCGGCTCCATCGCGCTCATCCTGCTGTCGTCGCTGATTCCGGTCGGGTTCGCGATCGTCGCCACCGGCATCCTGCAGGGAATCATCTCGCTGGAGGTCTCTCGTGCCACCCTCGGCGAGAAGCTCAAGACCCGCGGGCTGTGGCGACTCGCCAAGGGCCGACTCGGCGCGCTCATCGGCTACACCGCAGCGCTCAGCGGCATCGCCATCGTCTTCGTCGCCATCGCGTCGTTCGCGGCGTTCGGTGCCTTTGCCGCCACCGGGCAGTCACTGACGGCAACGACCAGCGACCCGAGCGCCATGCTCGGCGCGATCTTCGGATCCTTCGCCCTCATGCTCTTCATCGGGCTGGTGTTCTCCGTGGTCGGCGCCTACTTCGGCACCAAGCTCGCGTTCGTGCCGACCATCATCCTGCTGGAGCGCCTGGCGATCATCCCGGCCGTGCGGCGGTCGTGGCAGCTCACGAAGGGCAACTTCTGGCGCACCCTCGGCACCCAGTTGCTCATCAGCGTGATCATCAACGTCGCCGGCCAGGTGATCACCGCCCCGATCGGCTTCGTGCTCGGCATCGCCGGAGCGCTGGTCAACCCGACGAGCGATCCGGAGGCCTTCGCCGCCACCATGATCGTGACCTACGGGATCGTCGGCATACTATCCATCGTGGTGGGGGCCGTCGGTCTTGTCATGCAGTCGTCGGCATACTCGCTCATCTACATCGACATCCGAATGCGCCGCGAGGGGCTCGACCTCGAGCTGCTGCGCTACGTGGAGGCGAAGCAGTCGGGCACGCCGGGCGTCGACAACCCGTACCTCGTGCGCTCCGGTGCGACGCCGGCGCCAGCCGGCGCTGGCTCCCCGTGGTCCTAGGCCACCTTCTCGTCGAGGTCGCGGCGCGGCTCCCCCTCGACGTGCCCGTCGACCCTGACGCCGACGAGGCGCGCGACCTGCTCGTAGAGGAGCTCGCCAAGCAGGAGTACCAGGCGGCCAAGCCGACCTGGTTCGACCTGCTCATCCGCAGCTTCACCGAGTGGCTCGACAACCTCGTCGCGCCGGAGGGCAACGGCGGGCCCCCCGTGCCTACGCTGCTCGTGGTCGCCATCATCCTTGTCGTCGCCCTCGTCGTGGCGTTCCTCGTCTTCGGCCTCCCCCGGCTCAACCGGCGCAGCGCGGTCACCGGCACGCTGTTCGGCGACGACGACTCCCGCTCGGCGGCAGAGATGCGGGCGGCGGCAGAGGCGGCGGCGGGCGGCGGCGACTACGCCCTCGCCATTGCGGAGATGTTCCGGTGCATCGCCAGGGGCCTCGCCGAGCGCACGGTGCTCTCGACGAGCCCGGGAACCACCGCGCACGATTTCGGAGCCAGAGCCGGCAGGGCGTTCCCCGACAGAGCAGTGGCAATCGCGGATGCCGCTGCCGCCTTCGACGACGTGCGCTACCTCGAGCGGCCGGGCACGCAATCCCGTTACGCGCAGGTCGCAGAGCTCGAGCGCGCCCTCCGCACGGCCCGCCCCGTGCTCGAGGCGGTGGACTCGTGAGCGTCGCACCGACCATCCACCCCGACGACGACATCCTCACGCCGACCGTTCGGCGGTTTCTGCGCAGGTCGCTGTTCTGGATCGGCATCTCGACGATCATCATCGTCATCGCCGCGATCGGGCTGGTCTTCTCCAGCTCGGTCGCCGGCAGCGGCGAGCCCCTCGGGCCCGCCAACCCCGCGCCAGAGGGCACCAAGGCGCTCGTGCAGGTGCTCGGCCATGAGGGCGTCGACGTCGCCATCACTGGCAGTCTCGATGCGACGGTGACGGCGAGCGACGATCCGGCGAAGACCACGCTCGTGGTGCACGATCCGGAGGCGATCCTCACCGAGCAGCAGTGGGAGCGCGCCGCCGATCTCGCCGACACGATCGTGCTCGTCGAGCCCGGGTTCCTCGCTCTGACTACGCTCACTCCCGACGTCTACCAGTCCGGAGTGGTCGAGGAGGGCGAACTGCGCGCGGGCTGCCGCATCCAGGCCGCCGAGACCGCAGGATCCATCTCGGGGGGCGGGCTGGGATACCGCACAGAGGACGACGCCGTCGAGGGGTGCTTCGACAGCGGCGATGAGACCTACTCGCTCGTGCAGGTGCAGCGTGGGGATGCAACCGTCACCGTCCTCGGCGCCAGCCACACGCTCACCAACGGCCGCATCGTCGAGAAGGGCAACGCGGCGCTCGCCCTTGCGCTCCTCGGCTCGCAGCCCCAGCTGATCTGGTACACGCCCGGCCTCGATGACTACGACGATGCCCCGGTGACAGTCGCGGACTTCAGCCCAGGATGGGTCTTCCCGGTCAGCCTCACCCTCGTTCTCGTGTTCATCGCCGCGGCGATCTGGCGTGGACGTAGGTTCGGGCCGCTCATCGTCGAGAACCTGCCGGTCACTGTTCGCTCCAGCGAGACGATGCACGGTCGCGCCCGGCTCTACCAGCACTCCTCCGCGCGACTGCACGCCATCGACTCGCTGCGCATCGGCACGATCGACCGGCTCTCGAGGCTCGTCGGGCTGCCACGACTCGCCACCGTCGACGAGGTGGTGACCAGTGTGGCCGCTATCAGCCGGCGGCAGCAGGCAGAGGTGCGGATGCTGCTCGTCGACGCCGTGCCGCACAACGACAAAGACCTCCTCGAGCTGTCCGACCAGCTGCTGCTTCTCGAAGCAGCCGTGACCAGCGTGCTGCGATCCCGATGACCCAGTTTTTTGAGCCGCAATCACGATATGAAAGAGTGTGAGAATGACTGACTCCGAACTGCGCAGCGCATTCACCTCCGTCCGCACCGAGGTCGGCAAGGCGGTCGTCGGGCAGGACTCGGCGGTGACCGGCCTCATGATCGCCCTCCTTGCCGGGGGGCACGTTCTGCTCGAGGGTGTTCCGGGAGTGGCGAAGACGCTTCTCGTGCGCACGCTGAGCGCGACACTGTCGCTCGACACCAAGCGCGTGCAGTTCACCCCAGACCTCATGCCGGGGGACGTCACCGGCTCGCTGGTGTACGACGCCAAGAACGGCGAGTTCGAGTTTCGCGAGGGGCCGGTGTTCACCAACATCCTGCTCGCCGACGAGATCAACCGCACGCCCCCGAAGACCCAGTCCTCCCTGCTTGAGGCAATGGAGGAGCGTCAGGTCTCCGTCGATGGAGAGACCCGCAAGCTCCCCGTGCCGTTCATGGTCGCCGCGACGATGAACCCGATCGAGTACGAGGGCACCTACACGCTGCCAGAGGCCCAGCTCGACCGGTTCCTGCTGAAGCTCGTGCTCGACCTGCCCGAGCGCGACAACGAGATCGAGGTGCTCACGCGCCACGCGGCGGGGTTCAACCCCCGCGACCTCGCCGCCGCCGGAGTGACCCCGGTGCTCAACGCCGAGACCCTCGCCGAGGCCCAGGCCGCCGTTCGCGCGGTCGGATCGAGCCCGGATGTCGTCGCCTACGCGGTCGACCTCGCGCGCGCCACCCGCCAGAGCCCGTCCGTCAAGCTCGGAGTGAGCCCCCGCGGAACAACGGCACTCCTCGCCGCCGCGAAGGCGTGGGCGTGGCTCAACGGCATGGATGCGATCACGCCAGACCACGTGCAGGCGATGGCGCTTCCCGTGCTGCGCCACCGCATCCAGCTGCGCCCGGAGGCAGAGCTCGAGGGCATCACGAGCGACGCCATCCTTCGCTCGATCCTGCAGCAGGTGCAGGTGCCGATGTGAGCATCTCCTGGCGGTTCGTGGTCTTCCTCGCGCTCGGCATCGTGCCGATCATCGTCGCAGACTCGATCGTGCCGCTGGGCTGGTGGCTGCTCGCCCTGCTCGTCATCGTCGTCGTCGACCTGTCGATCGCAGGATCACCGCGCGCACTGCGGTTCGAGCGGCGCCTTCCCCAGGCTATCCGTCTCGGCGAGACGACCAGTGCTGAGCTCTTCGTCACGAATACGGGTCGGCGGCGGGTGCGCGGCCGCCTTCGCGACGGCTGGCAGCCGTCGGCCGGCGCGGTCGACAACCACAGGCCTATCGTCATCCCGCCCGGCGAGCGCCGCTCGCTCGTGGTGGCGCTGACGCCCTTCCGCCGTGGAGAGCGACGGGCGGTTCACGTGACCGTGCGCTCGTTCGGGCCGCTCGGCTTCGCGGCAAGGCAGGCGAGCATCCTCGCCCCCGGCGCCATCAAGGTGCTGCCGCCATTCAACGCGCGCAAGCACCTGCCATCGCGGCTTGCCAAGCTGCGCGAGCTCGACGGCGCGACCAGCGTCATGGTTCGCGGCCAGGGCACCGAGTTCGACAGCCTCCGCGACTACGTTCGCGGCGACGACGTTCGATCCATCGACTGGCGGGCCACGGCGCGGCGCACAGCGTCGTCGAGAAGCGGGCTCGTGGTGCGCACCTGGAGGCCAGAGCGCGACCGTCGGGTCGTCATCGTCATCGACAGCGGACGCACGTCGGCGGCCCGCATCGACAACGAGCCACGCCTCGACACGGCCTTCGAGTCCGCCCTGCTGCTCGCCGCGCTCGCCACCCGGGCCGGAGACCGCGTCGACCTCGTCATCTACGACCGGCGGGTGCGCGGCCGGGTGCAGGGGGCCACCGGTCCGGAGCTGCTCAACCGCATGGTCACCGCGATGGCGACGGTCGATCCAGAGCTCATCGAGATGGACTGGTCGGTGGTGCCGGGGCTGGTGCGGTCGATCTCCTCCAGTCGCGCGCTCGTCATCCTCGCCACCTCCATCGATGCTCCCGGTGCCTCGCGCGGCCTGCTCTCGATGCTGCCCCAGCTGACCAAGAAGCACCTCGTCGTGGTGTCATCGGTGATCGACCCCGACGTTCTCGCCACGACAGAGCAGCGCGCCAACCGCGAAGACGTCTACCTCGCCGCGGCCGCAGAGCGCTCGCTGCTCGACACCTCCCGTGTCTCCGCGGCTATCCGCCAGTCAGGAGCGGAGGTCGTCACGGGATCGCCCGCCGACCTGCCCCCTGCCCTCGCCGATCGCTATATCGCACTGAAAGCGGCCGGCCGCTTGTAGCCGAGTGTGCCCTGTCTCTGGACGAATCCCGTGGGATACCCTCGGGGAATGGCAAAAGTAACCGGAACCGCAGACCCAACGACCTCGACCCACACGCTCATCTCCGCCCTCATCGCAGAGACCTTCGGCACGTTCGTGCTCGTGTTCGGCACCATCGGCACCGCGCTCTTCTTCGCGCCCCTCGCCGGGCCCCTGCCCGTCGCCTTCGCGATCGGACTATCGGTGCTCATCGCGATCTACTCTGTCGGGCACATCTCCGGGGGGCACTTCAACCCGGCTGTCACACTCGGTCTCGCGATCGCCGGCCGCTTCAGCTGGGGCCGCGTATGGCAGTACGTCGTCGCGCAGGTGCTCGGTGGCGTCGTTGCCTCCAGCGTGCTGTTCCTCATCGCCACGGGTGGCCCGCGCGGCTACGCACGTGACGCAGCGGAGTCCGGATTCGCCTCCAACGGGTTCGGCGACCACTCGCCCGCCGGGTTCGGCCTTCTCGCCGTCATCATCACCGAGGTCGTGCTGACCGCAGTCTTCCTCTTCGTCATCCTCAGCGTCACCGACGTGCGCAACACGACGTCTCTCTCGCCGTTGGTGATCGGATTCACGCTCGTCGTCATCCACCTCGTCGCCATCCCGATCAGCAACGCATCGGTCAACCCTGCCCGCTCGATCGCCACGGCGATCTACGGCGGACCAGACGCTCTCGCCCAGCTCGTCGTCTTCATCCTCGCCCCGGCGTTTGGTGCAGCCGTCGCCGGCGTGACCTACTCTGCGCTGTTCGCCCGTGACACGGTCACGACCGTGGCCACCACCCCGGCAACCACCAAGACGATCAGCACCACGTAGCTCTCCGCTCGAAGAGACCGTCGGCCCCTCGGCCGGCGGTCTCTTCGCGTCCGTGCGCACAACGAAGGAAACGATGGCCCACGGCACCCCGGAGCGCGCGTTCGTGCACACGAGAGGAGAAGTGTCCTTCGTTTTGTGCAGGGCACGGAGCGGGAGGGTCGGGCTCGGCGTCAGCCTGCCGTGAGCTGCGTCGCGCCGCCCTCGAACTCGTCGAGATCGCCGGTGATTCCCGCGCGGTAGGCCCTGCCGCCGAGGATCCACTGGTACGACAGGAACGCGAGCAGCGCGATGGATCCAATCCCGATCTTGATGGCGGGGTGCCACGGCTGGCGCGTGATGAAGCCCTCGACGAGGCCGGAGAGCAGCAGCGCGAGGGTGAGACCGACGGCAACTATCATGAGCGAGCGACCACCGGCCGCGAGTGCCTGAAGCCGCGTCTTGTTGCCTGGCGCGATCCACGACCAGAAGATCGCCATGCCAGCCGCTCCTGCCACGAAGATCGAGTACAGCTCGAGCTGGCCGTGCGGGAGGATGAAGAGGAAGAACACGTCGAGCCGGTCGTACTGCTGCATGATGGCCGCCGTCTGGCCGAGCATCGTGGCGTTGGTCAGCAGCAGGTATGGCGCGTAGACCCCGAGGATGCCGAAGGCAACGCACTGGGTCGCCAGCCACGCGTTGTTGGTCCAGACACTCGCGGTGAACGAGGAGCCGGAGTACTCGGAGTAGTAGTTGACGAAGTCCTCCTTCGCGTACTGCTCGAGGGACGCCTCGTCGGCGAGGGTCGCCAGGATTCGCGGCTCGCCCGTGATCCACACGTAGTAGAGCAGGGCGACGACGATCGACGCGAGAGCGATGACGAGGCTCCCCCACCGGATGCGGTACAGCGCCGCAGGAACCTGGCGAATGAAGAACTCCGGCATGCGACTGAGCACATTGGATGAGGTGCCGGTGAATCGAAGGCGCGCCCGCGACAGGTAGAGCGAAAGTCGCTCGCCCTGCAGGGACTCCCCAGCGGTGCTTCGTATCGCCGACAGCTGGCTCGCGCCCGACTGGTAGCGATCGATCAGCTCGTCGGCCTCTGTACCGCTGAAGCGGCTCTGCTTGCCCAACTGGGCAAGGCGGTCCCACTCATCGCGGTGCGCGGCAGTGTAGGCGTCGAGATCCATCTGCTTCAATGATCACATGCCCGAGACCTCAACTGTCTCGTCGAGAGAACTCGACACGACGAGAGAATCCATCGACTACACCGAGATCGACGACCAGGCCCTCATGACGGGTGAGGCGGTTGCCCTCGACCTGCGCCCGGCGGGCTTCGTGCTGCGCGCAGCCGGCGCGGCAATCGACTTCGTGCTCTACGTCGGCCTGTACCTCATCGGACTCACCGTGTTCATCACCCAGGCGACGGCCTCTGGGCTCGATGAGGCGCTCATCCGGGCGATCAGTATCGCGGGGATCGTGCTGTTCTGGGTGGTCGCGCCGATCGTGGTCGAGACGGTCAGTCACGGCAAGTCTCTGGGCCGGCTCGCTGTCGGCGTGCGCATCGTGCGCGACGACGGCGGGGCGATCGGTCTTCGCCACGCCTTCATCCGCGGGCTGGTCGGCGTCTTCGAGATCTTCATGACGGCGGGCGGTGCTGCCATGCTGGTCGGCCTGCTCAACAGCAGGGCCAAGCGCCTCGGAGACCTGCTGGCCGGCACCTACAGCCAGCACGAGCGCTTCCCCAACTTCCACACGCCGGTGTACGGCGTGCCGCTGCCGCTCCTCGAGTGGGCACAGACCGCGGATGTCGCGCGCATGCCCGATGCGCTGTCCCGTCGCATCGCCCAGTTCCTCGCCCAGGCGCGCGGACTCAGCCCGGACACCCGCGTGCGCCTCGCGCGCGACCTCGCCACGGAGGCGGCGGTCTACGTCTCCCCCGTGCCGCAGAGCGACGCAGAGCTGTTCCTTGCCGCCGTCGCATCGCTTCGGCGGGATCGCGAGCTGCAGGCGCTCGCGCTGGAGCAGCGCAGGCTAGAGCAGCTTCGCCCCGTGCTCACGGGACTGCCGCACCGCTTCCCGCAGCGCCAGGACTCCTGAGCGACTGGACTCCTAGTAGCGGTAGTGGTCGAGCTTGTACGGACCATCGACGCTCACGCCGATGTACGCAGCCTGCTCCGGTGTGAGCCGGGTGAGCTTGACCCCGAGGGCATCGAGGTGCAGCCGCGCGACCTTCTCGTCGAGGTGCTTGGGAAGAACGTAGACGTTCTTCTCGTAGTTCTCGCCGTGCGCGTACAACTCGATCTGGGCGAGCACCTGGTTCGAGAACGAGTTGCTCATGACGAATGACGGGTGGCCGGTGGCGTTGCCGAGGTTCATGAGCCTTCCCTCGCTCAGCACGAGCACGCTGCGGCCGTTGGGCAGGCGCCACTCGTGCACCTGCGGCTTGATCTCGACCTTCTCGACGCCGGGGATGGCGGCGAGACCGGCCATGTCGATCTCGTTGTCGAAGTGGCCGACGTTGGCGACGATCGCGAGGTGCTTCATACCCTGCAGGTGCGCGGCCGTGATCACGTTCTGGTTGCCCGTTCCGGTGACGAAGATGTCGACCGTCTCCAGTACGTCCTCGATCGTGGTGACCTGGTATCCATCCATGGCTGCCTGAAGGGCGTTGATGGGGTCGATCTCGCTGACAATGACGCGGGCGCCCTGCCCGCGCAGCGCCTCTGCTGCACCCTTGCCGACGTCGCCGTAGCTGGCGACGAAGGCGACCTTGCCGCCGATGAGCACGTCGGTCGCGCGGTTGAGGCCGTCGGGCAGCGAGTGGCGGATTCCGTAGACGTTGTCGAACTTCGACTTCGTCACCGAGTCGTTGACGTTGATTGCCGCGAACTGCAGCTCGCCAGCCTTGAAGAGGTCGTAGAGGCGGTGCACGCCGGTCGTGGTCTCTTCTGTAACGCCCATGATGCCGGCGGCCACCTTCGTCCAGCGGTCGGTGCTCTCGCTAAGCGAGCCGCGCAGCAGGTCGAGCACGACCCGCCACTCCTCGGAGTCGGCGTCGGTCGTTGCCGGCACGGCGCCCGCGAGCTCGTACTCGCGGCCCTTGTGAACGAGGATCGTGGCGTCGCCGCCATCGTCGAGGATCATGTTGGGGCCGTCGAAGCCCTCCCACTGGAAGATCTGGTTGGTGCACCACCAGTACTCCTCGAGCGTCTCGCCCTTCCAGGCGAAGACCGGCACGCCGGTCGGCTCGTCGACCGTTCCCGTCGGGCCGACGGCGACTGCCGCCGCAGCGTCATCCTGCGTTGAGAAGATGTTGCAGCTCGCCCAGCGCACGGTTGCGCCAAGCGCGACGAGGGTCTCGATGAGCACCGCGGTCTGCACGGTCATGTGCAGCGAGCCCGCAATACGCGCCCCCGCGAGAGGCTGGGTCGGTCCGTACTCCTCGCGCAGCGCCATGAGACCGGGCATCTCGTTCTCGGCGAGGCGGATCTGGTGGCGTCCGGCTTCGGCGAGTGAGAGGTCGGCGACCTTGAAAGGCAGGGAAGTGGTTGCAGCAAGCATCCGCCAATTCTCGCAGACCTCAGGGCCCCAGACGTTCTCTCGCGCGCTAAACGAAGGAGATATCCGGCCATGAGATCTCCAACAGCCGTTGG
This sequence comes from Conyzicola sp., assembly GCF_057073975.1. Taxonomy (NCBI): domain Bacteria; kingdom Bacillati; phylum Actinomycetota; class Actinomycetes; order Micrococcales; family Microbacteriaceae; genus Conyzicola; species Conyzicola sp. Next base: position 15,021 of record NZ_JBXMIS010000055.1, read on the forward strand.
GCGACCGACAAAGGCACACGCTCCTTCGTTTTGCGCGAAGGGATCGAGGGGCGCCGGACGGTCAGACGCGGATGAGGGCGAGCACCCGGTCGCGGATGCGCTGCATCTGGTCGAGGCTGCCTGCCTCGACGTTGAGCCGGAGCAACGGCTCGGTGTTCGATGGCCGCACGTTGAACCACCAGAACGGCTCGTCCTGGTCGACTATTCCCGTGACCGTGAGTCCGTCGAACTCGTCGAACTCCCCCGTGCCCGTGAACGCCTCGACGATGCGCGCATAGGCCTTCGGCACATCCTTGACGGTCGAGTTGATCTCGCCGCTCAGGAAGTAGGGGTTGTACTCCGCGGCGAACTGCGACAGCGGGGCGGTCTGCGCTCCAAACTCGGCGAGCAGGTGCATGGCCGCGAGCATGCCGTTGTCTGCACCCCAGAAGTCGCGGAAGTAGTAGTGGGCCGAGTGCTCCCCACCGAAGATCGCACCCGTCGCACGCATGGTGTCTTTGATGAGCGAGTGTCCGACGTTGGTGCGCACGGCGATCGCTCCGGCCGCCTCGATCGTCTCCGGCACGATGCGCGAGGTGATGAGGTTGTGCAGCACGACGATGTCGCCCGTCTCGCCCGCCGCGCGAACCCGCGTGATCTCGCGAAGGGCGACGATGGCGGCAACAGCGGAGGGGTTGACCGGCTCGCCGAGCTCGTCGACGACGAAGCAGCGGTCGGCGTCACCGTCGAACGCGAGGCCGAGGTCTGCGCCGTGCTCGACAACCGCCTTCTGCAGGTCGACGAGGTTGGCCGGCTCGAGGGGGTTGGCCTCGTGGTTGGGGAAGGTTCCGTCGAGTTCGAAGTACATCGGGATGACCTCGATGGGCAGCGACGCGAGCCCGGCGGCCGAGCCGAGCACGGCTGGAACTGTCAGCCCACCCATGCCGTTGCCTGCATCCACCACGATTCGAAGCGGCCGGATGCCAGAGAGGTCGACGAGGTCGCGCAGCTTGGCCGCGTAGTCGGCCAGCACATCCCGCTCGCGGTGCGTACCCGGCGTTGCGACAGGCTCGATGCCCGACTCGAGGTAGGCGATGGCCCGGTCGCGGATCGCCGCGAGACCGGTGTCGAGGCTGATGCCCTGAGCCCCGGCGCGGCTGAACTTGATGCCGTTGTAGGTCGCCGGGTTGTGCGAGGCGGTGAACATCGCCGCCGGCGCGTTGAGGAACCCGGAGGCGAAGTAGGTCTCGTCGGTCGAGCAGAGTCCGATGGAGACGACGTTGGCCCCGCGGGCGGTGGCGCCCCGCGAGAACGCCGCGGCGAACTCCGGGGAGGAATCGCGCATATCGTGGCCGACCACGACATCCTGCGCAGCGGCGCCGATCTCATCGACGAAGGCCGCTGCGAGGGCCTCAACGACCGCCGGTGTCAGCTGCGTGCCGACCAGACCCCGAACGTCGTAGGTCTTGACGAAGGAAGCGAGATCCGCCGGTGCACTCATGCCCCCAAAACTACATGACGGATAACCTGCCACCCCTGCGGCACCGATAGCCGCTGGGCGTGACGATCGCAGAGGTCGTAGCTGTGTGGCTCGGACTTCTGGCTCAATGGCCCGAGAACGGCCATCGAGTCGGCATAGACGTAGGTGAGGGTGCTCGACGCCTCGTCGTTGCACGCCACCTTGCTGCATGGTCGCCCGTTCATCGCTGTCAGCCTAGGGCCGACCGGCGACAACACGGCGAATAGACTCGCTCCATGGCACGCTCGCGACGCACCCCTGCTGCGCGGTCGGTGCGCGGCGGATGGCGCGACCGGCACGGGCGGGGCATTCGCGCCGCGGTGACCGGGCCGCATCTGCCGCCCCTGCGCACGCGCATCGACCTGTTCGAGATGACCGTGGCCTCCACGGCGGAGTACCTCAAGGATGTCTGGCCGGCCGAGCTGGATGGTGTCGCCTTCGAGATCGCTGGCCTTCCCGTGCAGCTCGAGGGAGACGAGGCGGTCGACCGCTGGCGCGTCTATGCGCTCGAGCGCCGCGTCGTGCTCTACCGTCTGCCGATCGAGCGCATGTCGCACCTCCACCTCGACGACGACGCCCACAAGCGCATGATGATTGAGTCGTGCGTGTTCCGGGCTGTGGCAGAACTGCTCGGCAAGGACCCGTGGGATCTCGCCCCCGACCGGTTCCGGCACTTCTAGAGCGCTGCCGGACTACGGGTAGACCACGACCGGTGGCTCTTCTGTCTCGGAGGCGCTGACCGCGTAGGAGCCGAGCCGCCCGGGGCCAACGTAGCCCACGCTGGCCGCGAGCCCCGCACCCCCGACGAGGAGGTAGCTGCGGCCGTCGTCGACGGCGACCCGCACTGCGGCACCCGCAGGCACCTCGATCGGGGTTCCGTCGAGCGTCGCGCTGATCGCAGAGGAGGTGGTGTTGCTGAGTATCACGGCCGAGCCGGGTCCGGCGGCCACCGGGATGAGGGCATCGCCGGTCACCGGGCTGGCGGCAGTGAACCAGGCCAGGTCTGCATCCTCGCCGGCAACCGTCGACGCACGCAGGGCGGCCACGACCGACACGTCGGACTCGATTGTCACCGCATAGCTGCCGTCCTCGAGCTCGTCGAGGGGCACGTCGGTGACGACTCCGGGCTCCAGATCGAGATCGAAGCTGGCCGGAAGCGCGCCCTCCACTGCGGAGGTGATGGTCACGGTCACGGTCGCGGCGTCCGCGCCCGGTGCGAGGATGCGCAGCACGGTGTCGAGGTCGGCGTAGCCCTCGAGGCCCCGCCTTCCCTGCACCTCGATGGAGTTCGCGATGACGAGCCCTGGCACGACATGCCTCGTCGCGGGAGCACCGGTCGGGCCGATGATGTCGATCCCCCCTGGGTCGATTCCGCGCACGATCGACTGCTGCGTCGTTACGGCCACCGGGCCGCCGCGACTGGTCACGTGCACGGCGAGCGATGCAAGGGACGGCGCGAACCCCGCGAGGTTCAGCACACGCTGGCTCCCGGCGGCGACGACGAGACCGGTGGTGCCCGGCGCGTCGACCAGGCCGTCCTCGCTGTACACCTCGATGCTCACAGTGGCCGACACGGCCCCCGGGTTGGCGATCGTCACCAGCGCGGTGCGGCCGACCGTGGTTGAGCCTCCGACGACCCACACGTCACTGCTGGGGGTGCCGCACTCCGCGGCGGCGAACCCGCGGTAGTCCTCGGTGTCGAGGGACTGCGACTGCGCTCCCGCGACGCCGGCGTCGGCATCCGACGGCACCGACAGCGCGACCGGTGCGCCAACGCCACCGCCGGCATCGGTCGCGGAAAGGGCGCGGGACTCGACCTCGCCAGCTGTTGACCCGCGCACCGTCGCCGCCGATCCAATGGGGCTCGTGATCGTCGCGTCGGCTCCCGACTCGTCGCCGAGTCGGAGCACGGAGCCGGGGCAGATCACCTGCTGGGCCGACGGCACCGGGGTCACGACGACACCGGCTGGCTCGTGACGCACGCTCGGCAGCGGCGCGAACGTCGCGACGGCGATGAGCCCGGCGCCGACGACGAGGGCGATCACACCGGTGGCGATTCGCCCGCCAATGAGGAGCGAGGTGCGAGTGTCAGGCATTCTCGTCCTCCTCGAAGGTGTCAGCCGGGTTCTCGTCAGTGCTGGAGACAGCGACCGACCGACGTCGGGATCCCGTGGGAATGGCGAGCAGCAACGCGATGCCGAAGGCGACCGCGAGGGAGAGCAGGTGTGCCGTTCGCAGCGCCCCGCCGCTCTCGTGCGGTGCGGCGGCATCCGCGTCAATGGCGGCGAAGTGCCACAGGTAGCCGTTTGCCGTCTCACCGATCGCTGTGAGGCGATCGCTGGAGTCGAGTGCGTCAGCCGCCCGGAGGGCTGCGCTTGCAGCGGGACCGTCGGCAGCGGGTGCGAGCACGATGAAGCCGATCTGCAGTTCGTTCATCGCAGCGGCGATGTCATAGCCGCTGCGCGCAGAGAGATTGCCCGCGAGTTCTGCGATCTGCTCCTGCGCTGGCGTGAGCTGCCGCCGGGTCGTGGCGAGCGTCGACTGCTCGTCGAGGGTCGTGCCGACTCCGCGATGCAGCACGGCCTGAATCGATCCGTCTGGCTGTGCCCGCAACTCGAGCGTTCCAACATCGGGGTCGGATGACGCCGCCGCCGTCACGAAGGCGGGCAGCACGCGACCGGAGCTCTCTCCCACCATGGCGGTACCGGCGAGGGGGGCGCCGAGCAGTGGAATCGCGACCGCGACGCTAGCGGCGACCGCGAGCAGCCCGGGAAGAGCCACCACCGAGCCGAGTGCCTCCAGCGCGATCACCGCGGCGCCGACGAGGCCGAGCCAGTACAGGCTGAGTCCGCTGCCCGGCCAGATCACGGTGGCATCAGAACCGACCTGGATCACGGCCAGCTGCGCAGAGGCCACCGCGGTGACGAAGCCGAGACCGGCAACCACTACCGCGGGGATCGCCCGCCGCGAGGCAGGCAGGAAGAGCGAGAGCACTGCGAGACCGGCAAGCGGCGCAAGGAGTGCGGAGACCAGTACGGCTGCCGCGCTGCCGGGAAGCCCGATCGTGGCGGCGATGGTCGACCACCCGCCGAGCCCGGGCTCGACCGCGCCGAGCGCCAGCTGCCATCCGGATGCCGCCTTCACTGCCGACGCGACTCCGGGGTCGGCGAGAAGCGCGAGCCACGATCCGGCCGCAGCCTGCTGCAGCACGAGGGGCGCGAACAGAGCCGCAGCCGGGAGGGGAACCAGGGCGATCCGCGCCGCGGACCGTGGGTGTGTCGCCAGCCAGGCGATCCATCCGATGACGAGCGCGGGAACGAGTACGGGGGCGCTTGCTGCGACGGCTGCGAACAGCAGGGCTGCGGCACCGGCCGCCGACCAGCTTCGCGCGGCGTTGACCAGGGCGAGCACGAGCCACGGCAGCAGGATGTGCGCGATCACCGCGCCGAGGTGGCCGGAGTTGAGACCGGAGAGGAACGGCGGGGCGACCGCCCAGAGCACCGCTGCGACACCGGGAGCCCAGCCGCGGGTCGCGAAGCGCGCCGCACACGCCCAGGCGGCGAGGCCGGCGAGAGGGAGGGCAAGGATGTAGAGCACGACGACACTCGCCGACGGCGACCAGAACGTCAGGGACCCCAGTGCGGCAAGCACGAGGGAGAACGGGTCGGACGCGCCGACGAACCCGCCGCCTGGCTCGCGCCAGCCGTAGCCGACGTTGGCCCAGAGCGCGGCGACTGAGCCGCTCAGTGGCACGATGCCGCCACCGGCGACCGCGCTCTCGCCGAGAAGCCGTAGGTTGGCGACCACCCCCGCCGCAGCGAGGGCGATGACCACCCATGCGCCGCCGGCGGTGAAGAAGCCGGGGCGCGGAGACTCTGGCTCCACCGTGCCCCCCGTCGACGCGCGCACTGCCGCCCGGTTCGCCGCGAGTTCGCGGGCCTGGCCCGGCTGCACGCGCAGCGGGGCGATCGCACCCCAGCCGAGCGATCGTGCTCTGGCCAGGTTGCGTCGCGACCCGGCGATGCTGGTGTCGAAGGCAGCAGAGAATGCTGCGGCCAGCTCACCGGGCACGGCCCAGGCGCGCTTGGCCGCGAGGTGCACGAGTGAGCGGCCGATGGCGAGAGGCAGGAGGCTGAGCCAGTGCACGGGGAGGGCGGCACCCGGCGCGTAGACGAGGCGGCGGCGCACCTGGGCGGTGCGGGCGATCCTCGCCGTAGCTGCCTGGCCGATTCCGTCGCGACCGAAGTTCTCCGGTCCGCCGGCAGACGCGACCCGTGCGCCGGGCACGCTGACAACACGGTGGCCGGCGAGGCGCACGCGCACGCAGAAGTCGAGGGCGGCATCCGTGCTCGCAAGACCTGGGTCGAAGCCGCCTATGGCAGACCAGACCCGTCGGCGCACGAGCATGCCGCCGGCTGCCACCGCCATCAGGTCGCTGCGACGGTCGTGCTGGGCCTGGTCGAGCTCGTTCGACACGAGCTGCACGCTGCGACCGTAGGCGGTCATCGACTCGCCGAACGTCGAGATCACATCGGGCTGTGCCCACCGCATGAGCTTCGGACCCGCCACCGCCACCGAGGGGGCGACCTCTACCGCGTCGAGCAGTGCTGCGAGCGCGCCGGGCTCTGGCGCATTGTCGTGGGCGAGCAGCCACAGCCACTCATCGTCTGACTCGGCCTGGTCGATGACACGGAGGGCGGCTGCCACGGCACCGCCGAAGCTGCTTCGCGCGGGTGCGGTGACGAACTGGGTCGGGCCGGCCGCGGCGAGAAGGGCGGCGGACTCGTCAGTGGATGCGGCATCCACCATGACAAGGGAATCGGGACGCCGTCGCTGTGCCGCAATCGCGGCGAGGGTGCGCTGCAGGTACTCCGCCCCATTGCGGGCGACGAGAACCGCTGTAACCCTGGCGCGCATCTAGTAGATGCTAGGCGCGCTTGCGGAGCTTTCTGCGCTCCCGCTCGGAGAGTCCGCCCCAAATACCGAATCGCTCGTCATTCTCAAGGGCGTACTCGAGGCAGCGGGTGCGCACCTCGCACGACGTGCAGATCTTCTTGGCATCGCGGGTCGAGCCGCCCTTCTCCGGGAAGAAGGCCTCTGGATCGGTCTGCGCGCAGAGCGAGTCGGTCTGCCAGGCCAGCGGGTCGTCATTGTCTGGCTTGCGCAGCCCCGGGACGCCGAGAAGGACCGGATCGACGAACCAGTCGTCAGGAACGCGGGCTGGAGAAGGAGCGGGTGCGGGGACTGCCGAGGTCGGCACGGCGCGGTACTCGCTGTTCGCCATAGTGCTCGTCCCTCCACGCTCGACACCCGACCGGCCGTAATGCGTTAGTGATAATTACACCGTTGTAGTTACCGAGAGTCAAGTCGTGGATCATAAAACCTTGAACCGCTTCAGGAGGGTTGGCTGGCCCGGCGTGTTGCGGCCCAGGCGGAATCGACCATCTGCTCGAGGGAGTGGCGCATGGTCCAGTCGAGGTCGCGCGCGGCCAGGTCGCCGGCTGCAACGATGCGGGCCGGATCGCCTGCACGACGTGGTCCGATCTCCGGCGTGAAGCCGATGCCTGTCACCGTTGCCATCGCGGTCATGATGTCGCGAAGCGATGCCCCAGAGCCGCTGCCGAGGTTGTAGACGGGTTCGAGCGGCTCCCCCGCATCGAGGCGGCGCGCCGCTGCCACGTGCGATGCAGCGAGGTCGGCGACGTGAATGTCGTCGCGCACGGGCGTGCCGTCGGGCGTCGGGTAGTCGTCCCCGTTCATGCGCGGGGTGCGACCCTCGAGCAGCGCGGCGAAGACGAGCGGAAAGAGGTTGTGCGGGCTCGTGTCGTACACGTCGTCGTAGCCAGACCCGACCACGTTGAAGTAGCGAAGGCTCGCGTGGCGAAGGCCGACCGCCGTCGCCTGGTCGCGCAGCAGCCACTCGCCGATGAGCTTGGACTCCCCGTAGGGCGATTCCGGGCGCGTGGGGGTCTGCTCCGTCACCAGATCGGTGTCGGGAGTGCCGTACACCGCCGCACTCGAGGAGAACACGATGCGGTCGACCCCGTTCTCCTGCATCGCTGCCAGCAGCACCGCGGTGCCAGTGACGTTCTGCTCGTAGGTGTGCAGGGGTCGCTGCACGCTCACCCCGGCGTACTTGAATCCTGCGACGTGGATGACGCCGGTGACTGCGTTGTCGCGGATGGTCTGCGAGACGAGAGCGGCATCCAGTATCGATCCACGCACGAAGGGTACGTCGGCAGAGAGAAACGACTCGTGGCCGCTCGAGAGATCATCGAGCACGGCCGTCGCAATGCCCTCACTCTGCAGGGCCCGCACCACGTGTGCGCCGATGTAGCCTGCTCCGCCAGTTACGAGCCATGTCATGCCGTCAACGCTAGCGGTAGTAGTGCGACCCCTCAGAACAGGTTGGCACGCGGTGGTACCCATCGGTGAGCAGCGAGTGGATGGTGGCCACGGCCGCCACGATGGCGAGGGCCGCGACGATGATGATGAGTGTCATGGCTGAAACTCTATGTTTTGCTAATTCCTGCCTCCAGTGGCAGGATGGCCACACACCGTTACATTCCTGCCAAGGAGTTTCCATGCTGCGCAAAGTCGTCCTCCTCGCCCTTCCCGGCGTCGCGCCGTTCGAGTTCGGCGTCGTCTGCGAGGTGTTCGGCATCGACCGCTCCGGCACCGGCGCACCCCAGTTCGACTTCGCCATCACCACCGCCGATCCAGGCCCCGTGCGCACGAGCCTGGGCTACACGATGGAGATCGCCAACGACCTCTCCATCGCCGCCGACGCCGACCTCGTCGCGGTGCCAGCGCACGAGATCACGGGCATCGACGAGCGCTACCTCCAGGTCATCCGCGAGGCAGAGGCGCGGGGAGCGTGGGTGCTCAGCGTGTGCAGCGGGGCGTTCGCACTCGCCGCTGCCGGCATCCTTCGCGGTCGCCGCGCCACCACGCACTGGATGCACACCGACCGGCTCGCCGCCTGGTACCCAGACACCGCGGTTGACGCCGACGTGCTGTTCGTCGAGGACCGCAAGGTCGTCACGTCTGCTGGCACCGCGGCGGGAATCGACGCAGCCCTCCACATCGTGCGCAAGGAGCACGGCGCAGCGGCGACCAATGTCATCGCCCGGCGCATGGTGGTGCCGCCCCAGCGTGACGGCGGGCAGAGCCAGTACATCGACACGCCGATCCAGGAGTGCAAGAGCGACTCGTTCGCCATCGTCGCCGACTGGATGCTGCAGAACCTCGAGAAAGACCTCACCGTCGACCAACTCGCCCGCAAGGCCCTCATGAGCTCACGCACCTTTGCGCGCCGCTTCCGGGCCGACATGGGCACGACCCCGGCCGCGTGGCTCAACCGGCAGCGCATCATCCGGGCGCAGCAGTTGCTCGAGACCTCCGACATGGGGTTGGAGGGCATCGCCCAGGACACCGGCTTCGGCACCGCCGCCGTCATGCGGCACCACTTCCTCAAGGTGCTGCAGACCACCCCGACCGCCTACCGCCGCGCCTTCGGCGCCCGCCAGACCGCCTGACCCCTCTCGTCGCTCACAACGAAGGAGATCGCCGCTGATCGGGTGGCGGACCGCCTGTTCGCGCGACGATCACCGCGTATCTCCTTCGTTTTCGGAGAACGGCGGCGAGGGCTCGGGGCGGCGCAGGGCGCTGCGCTCGGCGCGCCACGAGCTCGAGGTCGTCGGCGATCGAGCGACGGATTGCCGCGAGACAGACCGGCCACGTCGCGTACAGCTGGCGATAGGTGAAGCGCAGCACCGAGTCGCCGGCCGCAGCCATCGTCGCGTCGCGGTCGTGATCGGCCTCGTACCTGCTCTCGGCGTCCCCGGTCCACCGGGGGTCGTGCTGGGCGCCATCCACCTCAACGTAGGTGTGCGGCGAGACCCGCCCGTCGAGGTAGCCGACCCCTCGAACGAATGGTTGCGACTCCATGACTATTCCCGCGTCCATGAGCCACAGCCGCACAAAGGTCTCGCCGTGCGAGTCGTCGAGCGCCGACACCATCGTCAGCCAACAGCGGCACCGCGACGGCGCACGCCGGAATACCCGCTCGAGGCGATCGAGGCTCCACCGCTTGTGACGCATGATCGCGCTCGCACAGGCGACTGCCACATCCCGAGTCTCGTTCTCGATGACGCTGAGCAGGGCGTCATCGATCGACACACGCCACGGGGAGGTGTGCATGTCACGAGGGGTGTCGACCCAGAGCACGTCGACGGGATCGGACGGGATGCGCCGCTCCCGGCGATCGTCCGGCCTTCGCAGGCGGCACGCATTGGCCGGCACCGCGACGAGGGATCGCTCGCGCCGAGGCACCCGCAACCCGTATGTCTCGAGTGCCGACACTCCGGTCAGGCGCCCGCCGACTCGCACGGCGCGAACGGCCGCCTCCGGGGCGTCTGGCACCGAGTACCAGCCGTGGCGCACGCGAAAGATGCGGCGAGCCGCATGCGCGCGTCGGATGTCGCGGTCGGTTAATCCCATTGCGAGCAGATCACGGCGGCGCGCGAACAACCCGCTGCGACGGATGCTGCGCTCGACGGGGTCCACCCACTGATGGTGCGGCTCTCCCGCGCACGTGCGCGGAGGAATCCTGGATCTGTGCACTCCTCGAGAACTCTCGCCCTGCCACGGACTCGTCGCTCAAAACGAAGGAGGAGTGAGCTCATCTCGTCGCGAAGGCCGTGTTCGAGCAGCCGACCGCGACGATCTCCTTCAATTTGCGAGCGGAGAGGTGAGGGTTGCGGTCACTCGGGGGATGGCAGCGGCGAGGGCGACCGCAACGTCGTCGAGCCCGCGGTCTGGGTAGGTGCCGAGCGATCCCTGCATCCACGTGTCGCCAACAAGGGCATCGACCCAGCACTGGTTCTCCTTGCAGTACCCGAGGGCCTCGGAGGCGCCGGGCACGTCCACGGCCACTGCGTCCGGATGCGCGGCTACGACCTCTGGCCAGACCCAGCCAGACCCAGGGGTGACCGACACCCAGAAGCTGAAGAACAGGTCGGACTGCCCCGACCACGTGCAGGAGAGGTGGCCGGCCTCCGCCATGGCACGGTACCTGATCGCGAGCCCGTCGCCACTGCCCTCGTCCTGCGGGCCGTAGCCGGAGGCGACACCGGACGCGGCGAAGACGGCTCCATCGGGATCGAGTCCTTCCGGGCAGGCGTCCGTCGCGTCGCGGGTGATCGGCGGCTCGAATCGGGGAAGGGGTTCGCCGAGGTCGCCGAGACGCGCATCGACCAACTGGGCGAGGGACGTCAGCGCTGGCTCCACCTCGGCGGCAGACATGTCCAGGTTGTGAAAGATCGCCACCCAGTAGCCGTTCGAGGCGAAGTTGACCTCGCAGTGGCTCCAGTCGGACTCCCCGTAGCACAGCGACGACTCCCGCTCTCCGACAGTGCCGTTGAGCACGCTCCCCTGCTCGAAACCACGCGCGGCAAGAGCATCCAGGTGCGCGCGGTAGAGGGCGTCGCCCTCGGCGAGGGCGACCACCGTCAGGTCTCCGCCGGCGCCAACCCACTCGCACGTCGCGAGCCCCGACTGGGCGAACGCGGCGGATGACGGACTCGCGCTCACCGGCCGGCTCGCAGATCGCGCCGCGCCGCTCCCGACGAGGGCGGCCGCCTTCTCGAGCGGAAGGAGGTCCTCGCAGTCCCCTGGCAGCCGCGAACCCGGCACCCCGACCGGCTCCGGCGCCGTCGACGCTGACGCGGAGGGCGACGGAGACGAGACGGATGCTGGCGGCGCGCTGGCGCAGGCGCTCAGCGCAACTACGACAAGGGACGATAGGGCAACCGTGAGAGAGGCTCGCATGAGTGAAAGCTACCCGCGCACACTCGCAGGCGCATCCGCCCTCCGATGTACGCGACGAGCCGGTACGCTGACCCCGTCGCTACGCCGGCGTCGTCGCGACGAAGAGCTCGCCGGATCCTCGCACCGTGAGAGACGGCTCACCCGTGACAAAGAACGAGTCGCCCCGCGAGACCTTCTGGCCGTTGAGCTCGAAGGAGCCAGCGGTGCACAGCACGATGGCGTCGGCCGGCAGAGAGAGGTCGGTCTCGCCCGTCACGTGCACGAGCTCGAAGTCGCGCACGT
>NZ_JBXMIS010000056.1:0-15671 GCF_057073975.1 Conyzicola sp.
GGGTCGAGGTGGTCGGTTCCAGCCGAACGGGGGGGGGGAGGGGTCGTGTCTTCCGTTTCTGCTCCCCGTTCGGCTGGAACCGACCACCTCGACCCGCACCAGGAGCCCAGATCCTATGACGACAGCAACGGCGGCGCCCAAGGCACCGGTGCGGCGCGCCGACCGGGTCTTCTCCGGAGCCGCCCTCACTGCCGGCATCATCATCCTCGCCGCCCTCGCGGCCGTCGCGATCTTCCTCATCGCGCAGAGCATCCCCGCGTTCGTCGCTGATCCCAAGGAGCTCAAGGGAGAGCCGGACAGCTTCTGGGCCTACGTCGCGCCCCTCGCCTTCGGAACGGTGTGGGCCGCATTCCTCGCCCTCCTCATCGCGCTGCCCCTCTCCCTCGGCATCGCCCTCTTCATCTCGCACTACGCCCCGCGGCGCATCGCCCAGGGCCTCGGCTATGTGATCGACCTGCTCGCCGCCATGCCGTCTGTCGTCTTCGGCCTCTGGGGCATCAAGGTGCTCGCGCCCGGCGTCACCGACCTCTACCTCTGGCTCACCGAGAACCTCGGCTGGATCCCGTTCTTCGCCGGGCAGGCCTCCGGCACCGGCCGCACCATCCTCACCGTCGCCATCGTGCTCGCCGTCATGATCATCCCGATCATCACCGCGCTCTGCCGCGAGGTGTTCCTGCAGACACCCGTGCTGCACGAGGAGGCGGCGCTCGCGCTCGGCGCGACCCGCTGGGAGATGATCCAGATGGCGGTGCTGCCCTTCGGTCGCCCCGGCATCATCTCGGCAGCCATGCTCGGCCTCGGCCGCGCGCTCGGCGAGACGATGGTCGTCGCCATGGTGCTCTCGCCGGCCATCGTCATCAGCTTCGTGCTCACGAGCTCGCAGAACCCGTCGACCATCGCCGGCAATATCGCGCTCAACTTTCCCGAGGCGCACGGGGTCGGCGTCAACGCGCTCGTGGCCACCGGCCTCATCCTGTTCGTCATCACGCTCGCGATCAACTCGCTCGCGCGGTACATCATCAACCGCCGCAAGGCGTTCTCTGGAGCGAACTAATGACGACCGCGACCGCCGGCATCGTGAACTCCCTCACCACGGGGCGCCTGCCCAAGTGGGCTCCGTGGGCCATCCTCGCTGGCAGCTGGGCCGTCGCCATCATCGCGTTCGCCCTCATGAGCGCCTCTGGCGACGGTGAGTTCAACCTCGCGGCCGCCCTGTTCTTCGGCACCATCGTCTTCGACGGGCTCCTCTTCGTCATCGCGCTGCTCGTCGAGGGCGCCCGACAGGCGCGCGACCGGCTCGTGACGTCGCTCGTGGCGACCGCGTTCATCGTCGCGCTGCTGCCGCTCGTGTCGCTGCTCTACACGGTGGTCTCCAACGGCCTCGACCGCTTCGACGTGACGTTCTTCTCCAACTCGATGCGCAACGTGGTCGGCGAGGGCGGCGGCGCGCTGCACGCCATCACAGGAACCCTGCTCATCACCGGCATGGCGACGATCATCTCCGTGCCGGTTGGTCTCCTCACCTCGATCTACCTCGTCGAGTACGGCCGCGGCCCGCTCGCCAAGGCGATCACCTTCTTCGTGGATGTCATGACCGGCATCCCCTCGATCGTCGCCGGCCTCTTCGCCTTCGCCTTCTTCTCTCTCATACTGGACGACCCGGGAATCCGGTTCGGCTTCGGCGGGTCGGTGGCGCTCTCGCTGCTCATGATCCCCGTCGTCGTGCGCTCGAGCGAGGAAATGCTGCGCATCGTTCCGAACGAGCTGCGTGAGGCCGCATATGCACTCGGGGTGCCGAAGTGGCTGACGATCCTCAAGGTCGTGATTCCGACATCCATCGCGGGTATCGCCACGGGCGTCACGCTCGCGATCTCGCGCGTCATCGGCGAGACGGCCCCACTGCTCATCATCTCCGGCTTCACGGCGAGCATGAACTACGACCTGTTCAACGACCGGATGATGTCGCTGCCGGTCTTCCTCTACACCCAGTACGCGAACCCCGGCTCCGACGTCGGCCCGTACCTCGAGCGTGCCTGGGCCGGCGCCCTCACCCTCATCGCGATCGTCATGCTGCTCAACCTGGCTGCCCGGCTCATCGCCCGCTTCTTCTCCCCCAAGCTCGGTCGCTAGACCGTCTATCGAAGGAACCACCCGTGTCTAAGCGCATCGAAGTCAACGACCTCAACGTCTACTACGGCAAGTTCAAGGCCGTGGAGGATGTCACCCTCCGCATCGAGCCGCGCACCGTCACGGCATTCATCGGCCCGTCGGGCTGCGGCAAGTCGACGTTCCTTCGCACGCTCAACCGCATGCACGAGGTGATTCCCGGCGCCCGCGTCGAGGGCGAGGTGCTCATCGACGGCAACAACCTCTACGGCCCCGGTGTCGACCCCGTGCTCGTGCGCCGCCAGGTCGGCATGGTCTTCCAGCGGCCCAACCCCTTCCCCACGATGTCGATCCGCGACAACGTGCTCGCCGGCGTCAAGCTCAACAACCGCCGCATGGCCAAGAGCGACGCCGACGAGCTCGTCGAGCAGTCGCTGCGCGGGGCCAACCTGTGGAACGAGGTCAAGGACCGCCTCGCCCTGCCCGGCTCCGGCCTGTCTGGCGGACAGCAGCAGCGCCTCTGCATCGCGCGCGCCATCGCGGTCGCTCCAGAGGTCATCCTCATGGACGAGCCGTGCAGCGCCCTCGACCCGATCTCGACGCTCGCCATCGAAGACCTCATCGAGGAGCTCAAGAAGGACTACACGATCGTCATCGTGACCCACAACATGCAGCAGGCGTCTCGTGTCTCCGACCGCACGGCGTTCTTCAACATCGCCGGCACCGGCAGCCCCGGCAAGCTCATCGAGTACGACGACACCCGCACGATCTTCTCCAAGCCGAGCGTGCAGGCCACCGAGGACTACGTCTCTGGGAAGTTCGGATAACCACCCGCCTCTGCAAGAAATTCAGGCTGGAGCCGCATCCATCGTCCATGTGACCGTGGGGGTGCAGTTCTTCCTGATTTTCGTGACAGAGGGAGCGGCGCGCGAGCGCGAGCGCTGCTTCTATGACTCGATGACAACGATCGGGTCGGTGGTGGGTGTCGTGGATCCGCCGGTCGGCTCGACCGTGACGCCGACGGCGTCGCCGGCATGCATCTCGCCCTTGAGCAACTGCCATGAGCCGTCGTCGACGCTGGCGGTCATGACGCCCGCGTCGCGAACGCCGCCGTCGCCGATGTACCAGAGCTGGTAGACGTGCCCGGAGGGCGCCTCGGAGGCTCCGTCCATGGCGAGCGCAGAGAGCCCGAGCGAGTTCGACCAGAGTAGGGTCGCCGTGGCGTCGCCGACCTCGACGGTCGCCTCCTGCTTGTCAGAGGCAAGGGTGAGCTGCTCCATCGGCGAGGCCGTTGGAGCCTGCGTCGGCTGCCCGAGCTCTGTCACGATGCCGACACCGCCGACCACGATCGCCACGGCGGCGGCGATGGAGGCGACGGCCAGTGCTGGCCGTTGGAACCAGCGGGCCTGTGCCCTGCGCTCGGCGGGAGCCGTGGTTGCAGCGGGTTCCGGCTGGATGGCGACGGGGCCCGATGAGGCTGGTGCGGCATCCGCGGGCAGTTGGGGTGTTGTCGCGATCTGCGCGAGGATCGCCGCGCGCAGGGCAGGCGGCGGCGTCACCGGCTCGGCGGCGAGGCCGAGGATGACGGCGGTGTCCTGCAGCTCTGTCGACTCGTTGCGCGACTCCTGCGAGTCGGCCAGCAGTGCCTCGTGGGCGGCGCGCTCCTCATCGCTCACCGCGTTGAGGGCGTAGGCCCCAGACAGGTTGTCGTTGTCGTTCGTGTTCTTCGTCATGATGCCACCCCCAGTTCGTCTCTCAGTCTGATCATTCCGTCTCGCAGCCGCGTCTTGATGGTGCCAACCGGAATCTTGAGCATCTCGGCGACCTCGGTGTGCGAGTACCCGCCGAAGTAGGCGAGGGTCACGGCCTGGCGCTGCAGGTCGGTGAGCCGCGACATGGCCTGCTCGACCCGCGCGTGCTCGATGCGCACCTCGACGGTTTCTGCGACGTTGTCGTAGTCGGGCGCGTAGTCGCGGATGCCGATCTTCGTGTCGCGATCGCGGGAGGACTGCGCGGAGCGCACCCGGTCGACGGCGCGGCGGTGGGTCATGGTCATGATCCACGTGACGGCCGTGCCCTTGCTGGCGTCGAAACGCGGGGCGTTCTGCCAGATCTCGAGGAATATCTCCTGCGCGACCTCCTCCGACTGCGCGTGGTCGCGCAGCACGCGGCGCGTGAGTCCGAGAACCCGGGGCGCCATGAGGTCGTAGAGGCTGGCGAAGGCGCGCTGATCGCCTTGGGCGACGAGCGCGAGCAGCGCGTCGGGAGACGCGGTGTTCACCTGCTCAGATTCACGGGTCACGAGGTTCAGCATGCCAGTACTTCGTAACGACCCGCTGAGTCGATGGGCGCTCTTGCGCTTCTGCGCGAAACGTGAGTGCCGGGCCGCAGAACGCCTCTCGGCGCATGGCCGCTCGAAGCGGCTAATAGTGGAGCCCGGGGTTACTGCGGCCCGGCACTGAATAGTTTAACGCGATGCGCTGCTGGGCATTCCCTCTACTCGAGGCTTCCGGCCCGGTGCAGGCGCGCGCAGGCGGTGAACTCCTCTGCCGTTGTCGAGAAGCGCAGGGCGCGCGTGGTGAGCTCGGTCGACCGGGCGGGGGCGGTCAGCTCCTGGTCGTCGGCGACGCTCGTGCAGCCGGCGGCGGTCACGCGGCAGAAGGCGGCGGCCCGGTCGAGCGCGGTCGCGAAGTCGCCGCGAAACAGGCCGCGCAGGATCTGGTCGGCGAGCACCGTGATCTCCTCCGGCCCGGTGGGCATGGTCGCACCCGCGATGAGGGTGTCGATCGTGCCGAGCACGTCGGCCCCCCGCTGAAACAGGTAGCTCGTGCCCTCCGGGTCTTGCCGAATCAGCAGTCGAACCAGGTAGATGCGCCAGAGCGCCCCCGGCAGCGACTTCGGGCTCGAGCGTGCCCACAGCTCTGCGAGCGCATCGAGGCCGTGCTCGTCGGTGTAGGCGACGAGGCGGTCGAGCACCTCCGGGTCATCCGTCTCGCGCGCGCGGCTCACCAGGGCGTGGGCGGTGTCATGGGCGAGGCGCATGATCTGCGCCGGATCCTCCCCACCGACGAACTCGTCGAACTTGTCGCCCGAGTACTGGGTCGGCTTGTGGAACTGATCAGTCACGCCTCAACGCTACGCCCTCACGCAGCGGCGTCCTCCATCGCCCGCTGCACGCCGGCGGCCTCCGCGAGCCGCATGGCGATCTGCCTGCCGCTGTAGCCCTCGTCGAAGGCCTGCTGCAGGAGCCGCGAGACGGCGGTCGCGGCGCTCCAGTCGGGGAACGCCGCCGGCCCGAGGGCGGCGACAGCTGCGACCCCGGACGACCCAACACTGCGCGCGACCCGCGCCGTGATTGCGGGCTGGATGCCGTGGTTGGTTAGCAGCGCGGCGAGCGACGCGGCATCCATCCATTCACCCATGCGCACAGCTTCGCTCTCTGCTGGCCCGCGCGCGATGGGCAGCACTCCCCACCGCTACCATTGACGATGTAGGGCCTGTAGCTCAGTTGGTAGAGCATCGGACTTTTAATCCGCGGGTCCCGGGTTCGAGCCCCGGCGGGCCCACTGGATAGTGTTGCTCGGCGCTTCTCTTGGCGGTACCCGCTGGGGACTCCCCGCCGCGCTGGTTCCGGCGCATTGCGCCCGCTCAGTACTTGGATGCTGCGGACAACGCGCAATGTGACGGCCGTGCCTGTGGGGCGGGTTCGAGGCCGACCCCCGCGACAAGAAATGCCTTACATGCAAGCAGAACGCTGACCGTGCTTTCCGTGCTCACCCGATAGGTTTGGCGCGTGAAGTTCCCTCAGTCTGCGATCCTATTCTCCGCCGGCTACACCCTCCTATGTGGGTCAGCGGTTGTTCTGGGATTCGTACAAGCGGGTTACCTCCCCCTACCCCCGCATGCAGGGTTGTTCCTTACTGCCCTTTGGCTCGGTTTGCTGAGTGCGATGGTGCTGACCCACACTAACCATGCCAATCGAACTCGTGCTTCGCATCGAGTTCTCAAATCGCCCACAGTTCCGTCCGGTCCACCGTCAGACGGAACGCTCTGGAGTGACGAACCAACAGACCTTAGAGATCACGATGAGTTTGACCGACTGCCCTTCGCCTATCGCCTCGCGGCAATCTTGGATCAAATCGGAACGAATCGGCCGTCTAGTGTCATTGGGCTAACGGGGTCGTGGGGCGCAGGGAAGTCCAGCGTCCTCCTAACGCTCTCGAGCATTCTGCAGTCGCCTGGACCGGAGGACAGGCAATGGCTTGTTGCGAACCTGAACGCATGGCGATATTCAAACACCGACTCTCTGATTGCTGGGTTCTTCGCAGAACTGCGCGCCACACTCCCCGACGAGAGAAGGTGGTCGGAGGCCCGAGCAAGTGTGGCGGGATTGGTCCGCACCCTGGCTCCCTTAGGGTCCCTGACCTCTCTGGTCGGAGTGGACTCAACTAAATCTCTCGAGATGGTCGCGACTCAACTCGATGGAATCGATAGTGCGTCGAGAATGCAGACCCGCGCGGAGAACGCCCTCCGTAGCACTGGCCAGCCAATCCTTGTTGTCATCGACGATCTTGACAGGCTTGAACCGGCTGAATTGCTATCGCTGTTCCGACTGGTCAGATTGCTGGGTCGACTCCCAAACGTTCACTATCTTCTTGCATACGATGAATCAACGATTGCTGATGTCCTCACCCAAACAGGTCTAGTGGTCGATTCCTCGCGGTCTCGCGAATACCTGGAAAAGATCGTTCAAGTTCGCATCGAGTTGCCACCGGTACGCGCCGCCACCACAGAACATGCTGTCGATCGAGCGATCGAGGGACTTGCGAGCAAGTTTGGTGTGTCAATCAGCGACAGGCGCTCGGCTGATTTTGCTCTCATGTACCAACAGTTCCTTGCTCCTTCGCTGCAGACCCCGCGATCGATCCACCGGTGGCTCTCCCATTTTGAGCTGCTTTATCCACCACTCCACGGAGAGGTCGACTTCATCGACTTCTCCGTAATTACATGGTTGTCGCTGCACTTTCCGGGTCTTCCTGCGCTGTTGCAGCGCCGAAAGGCGAGCGTTTTCAGCTCCCGCTCACCGCTCACCATGTTTTCGACTCCGGACATCGACGCCGAACACGCGAAGTGGACCGAATGGATACGCGGATCGGGGGTCGAGGAGCGATTTGTGGAGCAAGCTTTCGGCATACTCGGCAAGCTGTTCCCGACGCTCGACCAAATCCATCGGAAGTCTTCGAGTTCTCCCGATTTGGAGGTGGTTGGTCGACGCCTGGGCGTTGGACACCCGGACTATTTCGATCGCTACTTCAACCTAGGTGTACCGGACGATGAGCTCACCGAATCAGCGTTCCTCGAAGACCTTTCTGTGGTCCTTGCCGATCCAAACACGCTAACAAAACTAACCGAGTTTCTTCGATCCGACTCAAGCGCTATCGTGCCTCGAATCGAGCGATGGGCTGAAGAACACCCCGACGACAAGACACGATTGCTTCTATGGATTGCAATCAATTTGTACGAGACTAGCGACGCGGGATTGTTCTCAGGGCGCACAGCACTTCGCGGGCTCCTTTTCCGCCTGACCCGATCCGATCCGGCAGCAAAGCTTTCTTTGCTCCTCCGACCTATTTGGTCGCGAGACGAACTCATACGAGTCGGCGCAATTGTCGTGAGCGATCACGTTTCAGACCGAGAAGAAACTCAAGATCTGAGCCTTCTTTCTGGGGAGGCTGTCAAACGCATCCGCCGAAGAGTTCTCCAGCTCAGATCGTCACCTGAAGAGCGGGACAGAGAACTCTGGGATCTCCTCTGGATATGGCAGGCCCTAGACAACGAGTCGCTTCGAACGTGGTACCGGCGCCTCGTAACTTCGCGATCGTGGACATTGCTGGAAGCTTTGGCAAACCTGGTGCAGTCCCAAACCCCGGTCGGCGTACGAAATCCAGTTGCGCGCCTTAGCGGCATCGCAGATTCGACCATAGAGGCCTTCTTTGGTTTGAATTGGTTCAGAATTCAGCTAGCGCAAACTATGTTGCCCGATGGGCCAGAACTGAAGTCAGACGGCTTTGGAGGACCTGAAGACACGTGGGAAAACAGGCTCGCAGTTGCCCGAGGAATCGCAAGAAACTTTGCCGCACGCAGATACGACGATTGAGAACTGTGACCACTCGGGCTAGGCAGTCGCAGACAAATACTGGCGCCGAGGGTTCTTCCATTAACCTGACGTTGTACAGAGCACCGGAGCCGAAATCAGTTTGAAACTGCCAGAATCACTTCAGCTCTCGACAAAGTCAGGACCCCTGATAATTGGTCGACTGCGGGCGTTCAACCTGAAGGGCGGACTATGGTCGAATCGCGTCGCGTCTACTTCCCTCTCGCATCCAACGCGTATTCGCTTCTGACAGGTAGCCCACTCGAGAGCGTTCGCCGCCGGATAAAGATGGCATCCCTTCTGCATGATGAGGTCTATCTCCAGTCTGGTTCAATGCAGATTCAAGCGGGCGCTACGGGTGCATCGGCGATGCAAAACCGGAACTCGGACGAAGACATAGGCTGGCAAACGCCAAGACATCGTGCCTCATTGCAGTCGAGCGAGTTCACCGTCGCGATTGCCCCAGAAGGAACGCCCTCAGGATCTGTCGCATTTCGAGAAATGATGCGTTCTCGATCCGTGATCGCTTGGTACCCAACCTTCGAACCGTTCCGGCGGGAACTGCCAGACTCTGCGTCGTGGATCGAGGTGGGTCAATTCGATGCTCCGACGGCGGAGGAAAAAGCACGAGGTAGATCATGGCGCAGTCGGGACAGCTCGAACGCTGTCCTTCTGGACACGCTTCCTGACGCTCTCGTGCGCAACCAAGTACTTGGGGGTGTCCAGAATGACTTGATTCTCGCCCACTCTCGAGGCGTCGGTCTCAGCATCGACCGTCTACACGCGACAGTGCTGAGTAGTCGACTCACTGACCCTCGTGCTGAGGTGCGGGACTTCGCCTTGCCAATACTTGTCCCAAGAGCCGGAAATCTATCTTGGGAAGATGTCGCTGGCATGCGCCGACATAAGTCGATGGTTAGCCTCAGGCGGGTCCTACTCGACATAGAAGCTGAAGTGCTCGAGCACGTGAATAGCGCCGGCGAGATCCCTGCCGCCGTGAAACGCGCATATCGAACTCGAATTGAACGATTCGCTCTCGACACTCCGTCCGTCGGCAGCGCAGTTGGAGTCGGGATCGCTGAGATCGCTGTGGGCGGGGCCATCGGGTTCGCGACCGCGGGAATTGGATGGATTGGCGCTGCCGTGGGAGCGGTACCTGGCGTATCGCTCACCGCCTGGGACGCAATTGGCCGCGCGCGAGCAAAGCGATCAAGAACTTGGATCTCAGCGCTTCAGGAAGTGGAGAGCAAAGCAGACTAATCGGGGTGAGTCGAGGATCTCCAGGCGGCCCGGTGGATCAGAACTCGAGGTTCCTGAACCTCGCAGGCTGATCGCATTAGTGTCAGCGCGATGGAACTCATGTGAAGTCCTCAATCCGGGGCCGAGACAACGGGAGGAATCCATGCCCAACCTCCGCGTCCACAACTTCGCCGTCTCGCTTGACGGGTTCGCAAAGGGCGAGGGCCAGTCGCTCGAGACTTCGTTCGGGCACGCCGGCATGCGGCTCATAGAGTGGATGATCTTCCCAACCCACACCTTCGCGAGCGGTCACGGCGGCGAGGGCGGCGAGACCGGCATTGACGACGACTTCGCCGCGGCCACCAACAACATCGGCGCAGAGATCATGGGGCGCCGCAAGTTCGGTCCAGAGCAACCCCCGTTCAACACCCCGTCATCGTGCTCACGCATCACCGCACCCCGACCTCGTCGTCGGCGACACCACTTTGATCTTCCGCGACGCCCCCCGCCGAAGCCCTCAAGCTCGCGACCGGCCTGGCCGACGGCAAGAGCGAGTGACGCGCGCCGGGCTTCGAGGCCCAGACGAACTCATCGAGGCCGCGGGCGGCGAACCAGACCGGGATGCCCAGGGCACTCCGTCGGCGTCGGAGGTGGCGAGGGTCAGGTAGACGTTCGCGGCGACGAGCTCGAGGGCGAGACCGGTGGGATCGGTTGCGGCATCCTCTGGGTTCATCCATCCACCATAGGAAGCTGACTCGAGGTAGGCGACGGCCGCGTCGGTAATTCTGGTTCCACTTCGTGACCCCACCGACCCGAACCCAGCGAGATGATTGGCGAGTGACAGAAACCGAGACGCAGCACGACTCGTCATCGACCCGCACGACGGCCGACCTACTAGGCGCCATCGGGCTGCCGTTGGGGATCGTCGCAGCGCTGATCGCTCTGATTCCCTATGTGGGCGTCTTCGGTTTCTGGGCGCCAGGAGTTGCAGCTGTAGCCCTCGGCGGCGGCGGGCTTTGGAGAGGTCGGGCAAATCCAAGCGGACGCCGGTTGTCTCGCTGGGCGCTAGGTCTGGGCCTTGCTTCGTTTCTCATCACCGGCGGCTGGTTCGTCTTCGCCTGGCTGATCGGCACGCTTTCCGATCAGTGGTATTGACCTGAGCGCGAGATTGACCGTCGGATACGGTTCTGCCACCAGTCACCATCTCGCTTGACGGCCTCGCCACAAGCGAGGGGCAGTCGTTCGAGACGCCGTTCGACCACGCCGTCATGCGTCTGATGGGGTGGTTCTTCCCGATCCGAACGTTCGTGAGCGGCAGTGGCCATGAAGACGTCGCGGTCGGGGGCGCCGAGATCACAGGGCACCGCACCTTCAGCCCGCAGACCGGACCACGTGCAACCGACTCACACCCTGGCCAGCACCTCAGCCCGCGTCGGCAGGTCTGCTCCAACGCGGCTGCAGGTGAGGGCGGCTGCCGCAGCGGCGAAGCTGCCCGCCTCGTGGAGGTCTGCGGCGCTCAGGGCCTCTAGCTCGAGGTCGCGCAGCGACGAGATGAGCGCAGCCATGAAGGTGTCGCCCGCCCCGACGGTGTCCCTGACGCTCACCGCGACAGCGGGAACCTCGACGCGATGAGCAGACGACGCGAGCAGCGCACCGGATGCGCCCCGCGTGACTGCTACGACCACAGGCCCGAATGAGATGAGCAGGTCGACCACGCTGCTGAGATCGCTGTCGGGGTAGAGCCAGCGCGCATCCTCGTCGCTGAGCTTCAGCACCGATGTGAGGCGTGCGATGGCCTCGAAGCGCTCGCGGGCATGCTGCGGGTCGCCCAGCAGTGCGGCGCGAACGTTCGGGTCGTAGCTCACCCGCGCCGGGGTCGACTCGAGAAACCGCTGCACCGCGTCGGCGCCCGGTGCGAGAAAGGTCGAGATCGAGCCGACGTGCAGCCACGGGGCCGCGAGATCGGTGACGGAGGCGAGATCCCAGCTGACGTCGAAGGAGTAGGTCGCCGAGCCACCGGCGCCGATCGTCGCGACGGCCGTGCTCGTTGGGTGTTCACGAAACGACGCGGGTTCAAGCACCACGCCAGCCCGGCGCAGATGCCCCTGAATCAGAGCCCCGTCGGGGTCACTGCCGATTCGCGTAAGCAACGTCGTCTCGACGCCGAGCTGCGCGAGACCGTAGGCCACGTTCATCGGCGAACCGCCGGGGAGGCGCGACTCCGTCTCGCCGTCGCGCACGACGTCGACAAGGCTCTCGCCGATGACCAGCACCTCGCTCATTGGCGAAGGCTCTCGCGCAGCGCGTCGATGACCTGCGTCGCTCGGTGGTCGTCGATCGCCTCCATCTGGTTGGTGAGGTAGGCGAAGCCGATCTGCGCCTCGGGGTCGGCAAAGGCGGACTGCCCTCCGGCGCCGTCGTGGCCGAAGCTGGTGGATGACAGAAAGCGTCGGGCCTCGGAGTCGAGCTGGAAGCCCATGCCCCATCGCGGCCACGGCCCAGGCACGTCCCACACGGGTGCGCCCTCGCTCTGCGGCACCGTCGCATCGTCGAGCACCTCGCTGTCGAGCAGCCGCACCCCGGCGGTCTCGACGACGGTGGCCGACCAGATCGTTGCCAGGGCCCGAGCTGTGGCGATGCCGCCCGCCCCGGGAATCTCGGCCGCCTGCACAGCCGGGTCGTTGAATCCCCCGTCGACCGTGATGAGCTCTGGTGTGAGCGCGCCGCCGAGGGTCATCGCGATCCCGCCCCAGTCGGTCACCCCGGGAGTGCGCGCCGCTGCCTGAATCTCGGTCAGCTGCGCGAGCGTCGGGCCGACCTGCATGTGGGCGACGCGGGGGTGCACGCCGTGCGGGATGCCGATCCAGGCATCCGCGTGCAGCGGGTCGGCGATGAGCTCGGCGAAGTACTCGCCGACCGAGAGTCCGGTGATGCGGCGAATGACCTCGCCGGCCAGCCAGCCGTGCGTGATCGCGTGGTAGGCGTAGCCGGTATCCGGCTCCCACAGCGGCTCCTGCGCCGCCAGTCGGGTGACGACGGTCTGCCAGTCGGTGATCTGCTGCGTGGTGAGCGGCTCGCGCGGCGCCGAGAGGCCGGAGCGGTGGGCGAGCAGGTCTTTGACCCGCACATTCTGCTTGCCAGCGGCCGCGAACTCTGGCCAGTAGTGGGCAACTCGCTCCTGGTAGTCGAGTCGACCCTCCTGCACGAGACGGGCGGCGAGGATTGAGACGAGCCCCTTGGTGCAGGAGAAGATGACGCTTGGCGTCTCCTCGCGCCACGGCTGCCGCGAGCGCTCGTCGCGCACCCCGGCCCAGAGGTCGACGACGAGCTCGCCGCGATGCCGGATCGCCAGCGCGGCCCCCATGTCAGGCTTCTCGGCGAAGCCCGCCTCGAAGGCACGGCGCACGCTCGTGAAGGCCGGTGCCGTCGTTCCGTGGATCTCGATCGTCATGAGGCCTCCTCCAGGCGAAGCTGACCCTCGACCCACGACAGCGGGATCGGGTCACTGAGCACGCCGGCGAATCCGCCGTCATCGGTTCTGTTCTCGAAGGCGAGCAGTACCCAGTCACCGTCGCGGTTCTGGATGGCGCGGCCGCTGTACAGGCGCTCGTCAACGAGCAGGGTGGCCTGCTCCGTGTCATACGGACCGGTCACGGAGTCGAGCTCGAGAGCCCAGATGCCGCCCGTCTCCCCAGCCCGCTCGCCGGTCAGCGCGGGAGAGTCGCAGGAGAACAGGAGCAGGCTGCGGCCGTCGATCGTCACGAGCTGCGGCACCTCGAGGTGCTTGAACCCGGCGCCGGTCGCGCTCACGGGAGGCTGCACCTCCCAGGTGTCCAGGTCGGATGAGGTCGCGTGCGCGATCACGCCGCGATCCGCCTCGTCGCCCGAGTTCGCCCGCGCGGTGAGGAGCATGTGCCAGCCATCGCCCGACGGGTCGGCGAAGACCCACGGGTCGCGCCATGCCTCCTCCGGCCACGAGGACGAGCCGAGGGTCTCGTACCAGCGCGCATCGGCGACGGCCACGGCATCCGGTCGTTTCGTCCACTCGTGGAGATCGCTCGACACGGCCATGCAGACGCTCTCGATGTTGGCGTTCGAGTCGTCGGAGAGAAAGCGCGAGCCGGTGTAGAACATGCGCCAGAGCCCGGCCGCGTCGCGCACGACACACCCCGTCCACGTGGCGGTCTCGTCGGCGTCGCCGGGGGAACCCGCGTCGAGCACCAGACCGAGGTCGGTCCAGTCGCGCAGGTCCGTCGATACGGCGTGGCCGATTCGCGCGTTGCGGTGCCGGAGGTTCTGGTCGCCGAGCGAGGTCGGCGCGTGCAGGTAGTAGAGGTGGTACTGCTCGCCGTCGTCGGCGAGCCAGAAGTCCCACACCCAGTGGGCGTCGAGAGAGAAGGTCATGCGTGCTCGATTCGGGGTGTAGCGGTGCGGCCGGGCTCAGCCCTTGACCGCACCCTGGAGGAGGGCCTGGATGAACTGCCGCTGGAAGATGACGAACACCAGGATCGTGGGCACGATGATGATGAGCGCACCCGCGTTGAGCAGCGGGATGCTCGACGAGTACTGCCCCTGGAAGAAGGTCAGGGCTCCCGCGACCGTGCGGTTGAGCGGGTCGGAGATGAGCACGACCGGCAGGAGGAACTGGTTCCACGTCCAGAGGAACAGCAGGATCGCGAGCGCCGAGAGCGCCGGCCGCGCGAGAGGCAGCTGGATGCGGCGGAACTCCTGCCAGCGCGTCGCGCCGTCGACGCGGGCGGCCTCTGACAGCTCCTGCGGAACACCGACGAAGTGCGCCCGCATCCAGATCACACTGAACGGCATGTACAGCCCGATGAGCGGCAGGATGACCGCCCACTGGGTGTTGAGCAGGCCGAAGCCCTGGATCTCGTAGTACAGCGGAATGATGAGCGCCTCGAACGGGATGGTGAGCCCGAGGATGAAGAAGATGAACAGGAAGCGGCTGCCGCGGATGCGCAGGTTGCCGAGCGCGTAGCCGGCCAGGGTCGCGCAGACGAGGCTGACCGGAACGACGAACACCACGATGAAGAGGCTGGAGCCCATGAGGCGCCAGACGTTGCCCTTCTCGAAGGCCGTGACGAAGTTGATCCACTGCGGGTCGGCGGTGAAGGTGAGCCCGGTGGGGTTGGTGTCTGCCGGCTGCAGCGCCGCCGAGAGCATGTTGACGAGGGGCAGCACCGTCAGCAGGAGCACGACGATGACGACGACCCGCCCGATGAGCGCCTCGTACTTGTTGACGATCACTTGCTGTTCGCTCTCGCTAGACGCTGGATGGGAAGCACGCAGGCGAGCACGAGGATCATGAGCACGATGCCGAAGGCCGAGGCCAGGCCGACGTTGCTCTGCGTGAAGCCGATGCGGTAGATCGAGATGCCCGGCACAAGGGTCGAGCGACCCGGACCGCCGAGCGTCGTCGTGTAGATGATGTCGAAGCTGCTGAGTGCCGCGATGATCGTGATGGTGACGAGCACCGCGATCTCCTGCCGGAGGCCGGGGATGGTGATCGTCACGAACTCACGCCACCAGCTCGCGCCGTCGAGGCGCACGGCCTCGTAGAGCGACTGGTCGATCTTGCCGATGCCGGTGAGGAACAGCACCGTGCAGAGCCCGGTCAGCACCCACGAGCCGATGAGGCCGACGGCCGGCAGGGCGGTCTGGAAGTCGCCGAGCCATGGTCGGGCGAGGAATCCAAGGCCGACCGCGTTGAGGAGCTGGTTGACGGCACCGGTCTGCGCGTACATCCACGACCAGGCGATGCCGGCCGCGGCGAGCGGGATGATCTGCGGAAGGAACAGCACCGTCTGCGTCGCACTCGAGAAGAACCCGGGTTTCATCGACCGGATGAGGGTCGACAGCACGAGGCCCGCGCTCACCGGAATGATGGTGAAGAAGGCGATGAGCACGAAGGCGTTGCCGATCGAGCCGAGCAGCGTCGCGTCGGTGAAGACACGGATGTAGTTCTTCAACCCGACGAACTCCGAGGGGCCGACGCCGTTCCACTTGTAGAACGAGTACTGGATGCCGAGGATCAGCGGGTAGATGACGAACGCCGCGTAGAACACGAGCGCCGGCACCGAGAACATCCAGCCGGAGAGGGTTCCGGGGGGGGGGGGGGGGGGGGGGGGGGGCGGGGGGGGGGGGGAGGGAGGGG
>NZ_JBXMIS010000057.1:0-3190 GCF_057073975.1 Conyzicola sp.
CCCCGGCGACGAGGAGATCGAGCGCCGCTACCGGGCGTGGATCCGCTGGAACGCGGCCATCCTCGTGCACCGCGCGCAGCGCCCCGGCATCGCCGTCGGCGGCCACATCTCGACCTACGCGGGCGCCGCGTCGCTCTACGAGGTCGGCCACAACCACTTCTTCCGCGGTGCCGACCACCCCGGTGGCGGCGACCAGATCTTCTACCAAGGCCACGCCTCCCCCGGCATGTACGCCCGCGCCTTCCTCGAGGGCCGCCTGAGCGAAGACCAGATGGACAGCTTCCGCCAGGAGAAGTCCCGCGCGCCGCTCGGCCTCTCGTCGTACCCGCACCCCCGCCTCATGCCGGAGTTCTGGCAGTTCCCGACGGTCTCGATGGGCCTCGGGCCGATCAACGCCATCTACCAGGCGCAGTCGAACAAGTACCTCACCAACCGCGGCATCAAGGATGCCTCCGACCAGCAGGTCTGGGCGTTCCTCGGCGATGGCGAGATGGATGAGGTCGAGAGCCGTGGCGCCCTGCAGTGGGCTGCCAACGAGGGCCTCGACAATCTCAACTTCGTCATCAACTGCAACCTGCAGCGTCTTGACGGCCCTGTGCGCGGCAACGGCAAGATCATCCAGGAGCTCGAGAGCTTCTTCCGCGGCGCCGGCTGGAACGTCATCAAGGTCGTCTGGGGTCGCGAGTGGGACGAGCTCCTCAAGAACGACACGGAGGGCGCTCTGCGCGACCTCATGAACCGCACGCCAGACGGCGACTACCAGACCTACAAGGCGGAGAGCGGCGCCTACGTGCGCGAGAACTTCTTCGGTCGCGACCCGCGCACCCTCGCGATGGTCAAGGACTACACCGACGAGCAGATCTGGGGCCTCAAGCGGGGCGGGCACGACTACCGCAAGGTGTACGCGGCGTTCAAGGCAGCGCAGGAGCACACCGGGCAGCCGACCGTCATCCTCGCCAAGACGGTCAAGGGCTACGGTCTCGGACCGTCGTTCGAGGGCCGCAACGCGACCCACCAGATGAAGAAGCTCACGCTCGACAACCTCAAGCAGTTCCGCGACGTGATGAACATCCCGATCACCGACGCCGTGCTGGAGGAGAACCCGTACAAGCCGCCGTTCTACCACCCCGGCGAGAACGACGAGGCGATCCAGTACCTGCACGAGCGTCGCCGCGAGCTCGGCGGCTACCTGCCGGAACGCATATCGAAGTACACCCAGATCGCGGTTCCGGAGGCCTCTGCCTACGACGTCGTCAAGAAGGGCTCCGGCAAGCAGGAGATCGCCTCGACTATGGCGTTCGCACGGCTGCTGAAAGACCTCCTGCGCGACAAGGGCATCGGACAGCGCATCGTCCCGATCATTCCGGACGAGGCCCGCACCTTCGGAATGGATGCCTACTTCCCCACCGCGAAGATCTACAACCCGAACGGCCAGACCTACACCTCGGTCGACCGGGAGCAGCTGCTCGCCTACAAGGAGTCGCCGCAGGGTCAGATCGTGCACGTCGGCATCAACGAGGCCGGCGCATTCGCGGCCTTCACTGCTGCCGGAACGCAGTACTCGACCAACGGCGAGCCGCTCATTCCGGTCTACGTCTTCTACTCGATGTTCGGCTTCCAGCGCACCGGTGACGCGATGTGGGCGGCGGGTGACCAGATGGCCCGCGGATTCATCATCGGCGCGACCGCTGGCCGCACCACCCTGACCGGTGAGGGCCTCCAGCACGCCGACGGCCACTCGCACGTCATCGCCGCAACGAACCCCGCCGTCGTCTCCTACGACCCGGCGTACGGGTACGAAATCGGCGTCATCATGAAGGACGGCCTCGAGCGCATGTACGGCGGCGCTCACGAGGACCCGAATGTCATGTACTACATCACGGTCTACAACGAGCCGGTCGTGCAGCCGGCCGAGCCGGAGAACTTCGACGTCGAGGGCGCGCTCAAGGGCCTCTACCTTCTCAACGCATCGGAGGCTCCTGGGCCAAAGGCTCAGCTGCTGGCATCGGGAGTCGCCGTGCCGTGGG
Organism: Conyzicola sp.; assembly: GCF_057073975.1. Classification (NCBI taxonomy): domain Bacteria; kingdom Bacillati; phylum Actinomycetota; class Actinomycetes; order Micrococcales; family Microbacteriaceae; genus Conyzicola; species Conyzicola sp. The sequence continues at coordinate 2,028 of NZ_JBXMIS010000057.1, forward strand.
CACTCGAGGCCCAGCAGCTGCTCGCCGACGACTGGGGCGTCTCCGCTGACGTCTGGTCGGTGACCTCCTGGACGGAGCTTCGCCGCGACGGCCTGCGGGCAGAGGAGCACAACTTCCTCAACCCGGGAGCCGAGAAGCAGGTTCCCTACGTGACGCGCAAGCTGTTCGGCAGTGCCGGACCATTCGTCGCCGTGACCGACCACATGCACGCGGTGCCCGACATGATCCGTCCGTTCGTTCCTGGCAGCTATGCGACGCTCGGGGCCGACTCGTTCGGCTTCTCCGACACTCGTGCAGCGGCTCGTCGGTTCTTCAAGATCGACGGCCCGTCGATGGTCGTTCGCACCCTCGAGGCGCTCGTCGCCCGTGGTGAGGTCGACGCATCCGCGCCGGCCGCAGCGATCGAGAAGTACCAGCTGCACGACGTGACAGCTGGCACCACGGGATCCGCGGGCGGCGAGAGCTAGCCAGACATGGCTGCCCCGAAGACCAAGGCGCAGACGCTCGCCTGGCTGCGCACCATCTCTGGTGAGCTGGCCACGGCGACGCTGAAGCGCCTGGACGACACGCTGCCTTGGTACGGCGAGATGCCGCCGGGGCGGCGGTCGGCGGTCGGTCTCGTCGCGCAGGCGGGCATCAGCTCGTTCATCAGCTGGTTCGAGGATCCGAAGTCCACCCCATGGATCGCCGCGGACGTCTTCGGCGGAGCCCCGCGCGAGCTGCTGCGCTCGGTCTCTCTGCAGCAGACGCTGCAGCTGATCCGGCTCACAGTGGAGGTCGTTGATGCGCGCATCGGCGACGGCGACGACGTGCTGCGGGAGGCGATCCTGCTCTACTCCCGCGAGATCGCCTTCGCCGCCGCTGACGTCTACGCCCGCGCGGCGGAGGCCCGGGGCCTGTGGGACGGCCGGTTGGAGGCGCTCGTCGTCGACAGCATCCTCAGCGGGGAGTACGACACCGAGCTGCCGAGCCGCATCGCCGCCCTCGGCTGGAACGGCCACGGCGAGGTCTGCGTGCTCGTCGGCACGGCACCGCGCGTGCTCGACGTCGACCAGCTGCGCCGCACGGCGCGCCACCTCGACGCCGACGTGCTCATCGGTGTGCAGGGGTCGCGGCTGGTTCTCGTCATCGGTCGGGCCACCCCCTTCACCGAGGACTCCCCC
>NZ_JBXMIS010000058.1:0-25890 GCF_057073975.1 Conyzicola sp.
CGCGGCGATCCTCGCCATGTTCGGCTTCCTGATACCGACGGTGCTGCGGGGCTGGCATCCCGACCTTCGCGGCAAGGAGTCGACCGTGCCAGACACCGCTCCCGTGCCGATCCAGCCGACCTGATCGCCGCCAGCGGCGGTCCGGGTGGCTAGAAACCGGGCGGCTAGAAACCGGGGAGGAGGTCGACCAGGTACCACCGGGCGACGAGAACCACGAGCAGCGCGCTGAGCCCGCCCGCGAGCCAGATCATCGCACTGCTCGCCGCGGATGCCGGCGGGGGTGGAGACGACTGCCGGTCGACCGCAGAGCGCACGACGGCTGCGGCCTGTTCGACGAGGGCGAGGGCGGCCCCGCTGCGGTACCGCCCGGGAAGGCTGTAGACGAACATCCAGTCGTCGACGAGCTCGACGTCGCACCCTCCGGTGGTGGCCAGCAGTTGCTCGACCACGGATGGCGCGAAGATGTCGACGCCGTCTCGATCGCCACCCGTGCCGTAGAGGGTGAAGGAGCGCTCGAGGCTGTTGTCGAGCGCGAGCCGCTGGCGGCCCTCCTGGTCGAGCCCGGCAAGGCTGAGCAAGCCGAGACCGCGCGCGAGCAGCACGAGGTTCGGCAGGTGACGAGTCAGGGGGATGGCGACGAACGACGCGGTGAGAACACGCGGTGCTGCAGACCCGTTGGCATAGTGCCCGGTCAGGGTACCGGCGACGAAGGGGTTCTCGGCCCCGAGGGCGTCGACGACCCCGGTCATCTGGGTCTTCTCCCCCGCGCGGAACAGCAGGCCGGGCAGGCCGAACCCCGATGATCGGCTGCTGAAGCCGTAGCCGGCGCTCTGGGCGGCGTCCGCCCACGACAGCCGCCGGATTCCCGCTGTACTGATTCCCACTGCGTCCACCAGCTCGCCCCCTCCTGCATGCCCCCACCGGCACAGGGGCATCTTATCGAGGGAACGGCCTCGGTGTCACCCAAACGGGTGACACCTCCACCGACTACTTCTGCAGCGGCTTCAGGGCCTCGGAGAGCAGAGCGAGCTCTGCGAGCTCGTTGCCGAGGATCGCCGCCTCCTTCTCGCTGGGCGTGAAGACACCGTCGCTCACCTCCGACGACGCGAAGGGGATCTCGACGGCCGCACCCGCGCGCACGAGGCCGAGGCCGGCGGTCACGACCTCGAGGGCGACGACGCCGCGGGTTCCGCCAGAGACCCCGCCGTAGCTCACGAAGCCGACGGGCTTGCGCCACCACTCCGCGTGAAGGTAGTCGAGCGCGTTCTTGAGGGCGGGAGAGAAGCTGTGGTTGTACTCGGGGGTGACGAGCAGAATCGCGTCGGCGGCATCCACCCGCGCGCTCCAGTCGAGCGTGTGCTGCTTCGTGTACTGGCGCTTGGCCGGGTGGTTCGGCTCGTCCATGAAGGGAAGCCCGAGCTCGACCAGATCGACGAGGTCGACCTCGAAGTCGCGCGACGCGACGCTCTCGACCCAGCGGGCGATGGGCAGGCCGATTCGGCCGGGGCGGACGGAGCCTACGACGATCATCAATGTGGTCACATCATGCAAACACATTTAGTTGACGCGTCATTCCCGGTCACGATGCACGCGGAAGCTGCCACTGGACGGCGGGTGCACCGCCGCACGCAATACCGTGAGGGGATGACCCGTCGCGCCCTGCTCATCCACGGCCTCAGCTCGAACCACGGCACGTGGTGGCGTCTGCGCGAGGCGCTCGAGGCCGCGGGGTGGATCGTCTCCGCCCCCGACCTGCGCGGCCACGGAGACGCACCGCCAGCCACCCGCTACCGGTTCGACGACTATGCGAGCGACCTGCCGTCCGGGCAGTTCGACCTCGTCGTCGGCCACTCCCTCGGCGGCGCCATCGCCGTCGTTGCGGGGCTCGGCGACCGGATCGTGCTACTCGACCCGGTGCTGCACGTCACGGCAGAGGAGTGGGACGAGGTGCGCGCCGACCAGGTGGCAGAGCTCGACCTCACCGAGGAGTCGCTGCGCGCGGCCAAGCCGCACTGGCACGAGCGCGACATCGCCCACAAGCTCGCCGCCGTGCGCGCCGCCGACCCGCGCATGGTGCAGCGCACGTTCGACGACAACCCCGGCTGGAACGTCATCCCCCAGGCACAGGACCTGCCAGTGCCGACCCTCATCCTCGGCGGCGACCCCGCCGTCTACTCCATGCTGTCGGAGCGCACCGTGGATGCCGTGACCTCCGTCAACCCGCGCGTCGAGTTCCGCGTCGTCGACGGCGCAGGCCACTCCCCGCATCGCGACCGACCGGAGCAGACCATCGCGGCCATCCTCGAGTTCGCCGACGCATAGGCGCTACCAGCGGGGGTGCACCGCCGCGCGGAAGTAGCGGTTGTAGCGGTCGAGGATCTCGTCGCCGAAGCCGGCGGGAAGCGCAGCGACGGAGCCGGCCGAGGCGTTGGCAACGGCCTGCTCGACCGAGCGCGCCCCCGGGATCACCGTGGTGACCTGCGGCAGCTGCGCGAGCCAGGCGAGCGCGGCAACGGATGGCGCGAGGCCGGCCTTCGCCGCCTGCTCCGAGAACTCGACGGCGGCCTTCACCCCCTGCTCGTAGTCGACGCCGGAGAAGGTCTCGCCGACGTCGAATGCGGCGCCGGAGCGGTTGTAGTTGCGGTGGTCGTTCTCAGCGAAGGTCGTCTCCGCCGTGTACCGGCCGCTGAGGAGCCCGGAGGCGAGGGGGACGCGGGCGATGATCGCGACCCCGTTCTCTGCAGCCGCGGGCAGCACCTCTTCGAGCGGCTTGAGGCGGAACGCATTGAGGATGATCTGGATGCTGGCGACGCCCGGTCGCGCGATCGCGGTGAGCGCCTCGTCCACGGTCTCGACGCTGACACCATAGCGGGCGATGGCGCCATCGGCGACAAGCGTGTCGAGGTCGTCGTAGACCTGCTGGGTCGAGAGGGTCGCGGTGGGCGGGCAGTGCAGCTGCACCAGGTCGAGGGTGTCCTGCCCGAGGTTCTCGCGACTGCGCGACGTCCACTCGCGGAACTTCGCCAGGGTGTAGTTCGATGCCTCCTGCGCCTCGCGGCGCCCCATCTTCGTGACGACGAAGACGCCGGAGTCCGGGTTGGCGGCGAGCCAGCGCCCGATGAGCTGCTCACTGCGGCCGTCGCCGTAGACGTCGGCGGTGTCGAAGAAGGTGACCCCGGAGTCGTGGGCCGCAGTCAGCACGGCGAGGGCGTCATCCTCGTTGACCTCTCCCCAGTCGGCACCGAGCTGCCAGGTGCCGAGGCCGATGACGGAGACAGGAGTGCCGAGACGCGCGGCGGTGCGAGTGATCATGGTCTCAAGCGTAACCACGCTCAGCCGATGTACTTGGCCACCTTCTTGGCGAACCGCTTGCGAATGACGTGGTCGCCGGCATCCACCTTGTGCACGTTGACGTGGCGCATCGACTCGAGGATGCGGATGCCGCCCGACATGAGAAACGGATCGAGGGTTCCGTAGACGACGTCGACCGGCACTCGCACCCGCGCCACGTCGCTGATGGTGGTCTGCGACTCGATCGCGTTCTGCAGCGAGAGGCTGAAGGCGTTCCAGTTCTGCTCTGAAACGTCGAGCAGGTTGCGGATCGGAGAGATGCGGTCGAGCCCCTTCGCTGCCCGCATGGTGAACTGCTTGTTGGTGCGCAGGTACTCGTAGGCGCGAAGGTAGAGGTCGGCCGCAGTGCGGTCGCGGGCGACGCCGAAGGCCCGTGGCTCGAGGTAGACCGGCGGGGAGACCAGCACGAGCTTTGCCACACCGCGCGGGTGCTCTGCCGTGTAGCGCGTGGCGATCAGGCCGCCGAGCGAGTGCCCGACGAGCACGAACGGCGCAGAGAGCTTGAGCGACTTGATGGTCGCGTGCAGCGCCCGTGCGTGCTCGTCGATCGTGTACTGCGCGTCGGGGGGCGACGGCGACCCGCCGAACCCGAGGATGTCGAGGGCGATCACGCGGTGCGAGTCCCTCAGGCGCGGCACGAGCTCCTGGAACGTCACAGAGGATGACGCGATGCCATGCACGAGAACGACAACGGGCCCGTCCCCCTCGTCGATCGCGACGTGGAGAACGGGCGCCGTTGGCACCAGCCAGCGTGGCCATCTCATGAGGTGATTATCCATCACCTCGATGTCGTCATGCTGAGTGCCAGGTTCTGCGATCAGTCGTTGCGAAGCGACTCCTTGTACTCGTTCTTGGCGTGCGTCGCGTCGCGTTCGCGCTCTGCCGCGGCGACCTTGCCGTCTGCCTGCATCTCGTCGACCTTGTCGCCGACTCGCTCCTTCGCGTCGTCGACGCCCTCACCGATCTTCTTGCCGGTGGCCTCTGCAGCGTCTTTCGCGTCCTCGATGAAACCCATGATGCGTCCTTTCGTTGGTCGTTTCTCGACGCTACGTCTGTGCGCGGCTCGTGGAGCCGAGATACACGCAGTGCCCAGCAGGCTCCCACCGGACGGCAAGCATTGACGCTCCAATCGTGACAAACGTTGGGTATTGCTCGCGGCATCCTGTGGTTAGCGTGTGAACCATGAAGCGCACAGCACTCGTTTCCATCGTCCTCCTCGCAACGCTCGGCCTGGCCGGCTGCTCTGCCGCCGGCATGTCGCAGAGCGACAGCGGGGGCTCCTACCCCATGGAGGCCGAGGTGGACTCCGGGCTGCAGTCGGGCGGCGCGCAGTCGTATGCCGACGACGGCACGGCGAGCCAGGCCGGCGTGGTGCAAGACGCCGTGCTGGTGACGACCGGGTCGATCACCGTGCTCGCCGACGATCCCATCGGCGCAGCAGCCGACGCGATCCGCATCGTCGAGAGCGTCGGCGGTCGCATCGACTCCCGCAACGAGATCGCCGCGACCGAGGACGACAAGGGCTATGCCACCCTCGTGCTGCGCATTCCCGCCGAGGCCCAGACGTCGACCATCGCCAAGCTCCGCGCCCTCGGCGACGTGCAGGATGTGGCGATCACCTCGGAGAACGTGAAGGCGGAGGTCGCCGACCTCGCCGGCCGCATCACGGCGCTCCAGGCGTCTGTCGACCGCCTCACCGCGCTGCTGGCCACGGCCGACGACACCGACAGCCTCGTCTCGATCGAGTCCTCGCTCTCGAGCCGCCAGGGCGAGCTCGAGAGCCTCAAATCCCAGCAGCGCGCGCTGTCAGACCAGGTCGCGATGTCGACCATCACCCTTCACCTCGTGTCGGAGCCGCTGCCCCCGAAGGAGGACGAGCCGAGCACGTTCATCACCGGGCTCACCGCCGGCTGGGAGTCGTTCGTCGGCTTCATCGTCGGGCTGACGGTGGTGTTCGGAACGCTGCTGCCGTGGCTGGTCTTCCTCGGCATCCTCGGTGCGATCGCGCTCGGCCTCTACCGCTGGCGCCGGGGCAGGAAGACCGCCTCAGACGTACCAGCGGCGTAGCACCTCGGAGGCCGTCTTGCCGTAGGGGCAGTAGTCGTCATTGGCTGCTGCCTCCTCGAGGCGGTAGAGCTTCGCGGGCCAGTCCCACAGCATGAAGCCCTGCACCCAGTCGCGGCGGGCGCACGCGGAGAACATCTCCTCGTAGTAGTCGGCCTGCTCCTGCTCGTTGTGGGCTCCCTGCAGCATCCAGTCATTGGGCAGCTGCGCAGAGCCGGTGCGCGATGGGCAGCCGACCTCCATGAAGAAGAACGGCCGGTCGAAGGCAGCGAGCACCGGCTCGATGCGGTCGAGCTGGGCCTCCCAGTCGCCCGTCTTGTAGTAGCCGCTCGACGAGATCACGTCGACGGCGTCCCACCAGGTGACGCGATCCTCCTGGTACTTGTCGCAGTTGTAGGTGACGAGCCCCGTGTAGACGGCGCGCACCTCGGCGATGAGCGCTCGCCACTGGTCGGCCCGCTTATCGGTCTGCACCATCTCGCAGCCGACGCAGAACAGCTCGACGCCCTCCTCCTCCGCGATGCGGGCGTGGTGCACGATGTACTCCGTGTAGCTCGCAAACCACTGCGTCCAGCTCGGCTCGCCCGGCACATCCCAGTCGAAGAACGAGATGTGGCCCCGCCACGCGTCGCTCACGTTGACGACGGGCTTCAGCACGACCTTGAGCCCAAGCCGCTTGGCCTCGCGAATCGCCCAGCGCGCCTCGTCGTCGGTGACGACGGGCTCGTCGCGCCAGGTGATCTCGGTCGAGAAGGTGCGCTCCTGCAGCGCCGCGAACGCGATGCCAGCCCAGGTGACCCCCACGTCGAGCATCTTCGCCATCGAGTCGGCGGCCGCAGGCGTCGCCCACTCCCCCCGCGTGCCGACCCAGCCCCAGGTCATTCCATTGACCTTCACGCCGTCGAACGATGTCATCGCGCGAGCACCGCCAGCAGCTGGTTTGCCGTGCGCAGCACGTTCGGCTCGGCGAAGCGGTCGTCGGAGATGGCAGCAGTCGTGACCACCGTGAAGGTGTGGCTCTCGCCAGGCAGCAGTGTCACGAGCTGGTCGTCGACGACGGCGGCCGGGTCGAGCCTGTCGACGAGCATGGTGACGTCGCGCGCGAGGGTGCGGGCGGTGACGGTGACGGCGTAGCCGGTTTCAACTGGCTCAACCCGCAGGTCGAGCTGCGCTGGGGCGAGAGCGGAGTCGCGGTACTCGACGAAGAACCAGAGCGCCCGCTCAGAGCCGAGGCTCGCCACGAGCAGTTCGCTAGTGGCGGTGGATGCCGTGGCGACATCCACCGGAATCGTCACCGTCTGCGCACCGCGCGCTGCAATCGCGACCGCGACCGTCGCACTCGCCAGCACCGCACCGTCGAAGCCGCGCCGCTCGAGCAGCAGGTCACCCGACCAGGCCTCACCGGAGTCGTTGTGCACGATCGCCGCAAGCCCCGCCTCGCGTGGCTGGATGGTCACGAGCCGCGGGCGGTACCCGTGCCGTATCGCATAGAGCAGGGGCTTTGCCCGGCCGTCCCCGTCGACCGCCGCCCACGAGGTCACCGGCCAGCAGTCGTTGAGCTGCCACACGATGGCTCCCATGTTGCGGGGGCAGTGCGAGCGAAGGTGCTCGATGTTGGCGTTGACGGCGATGGCCTGGTTGAGCTGCATCGCCCAGTGCCAGTCGGCCATGTCGTTCTGGAACGGCAGGTGGCGCACGAGCCCGTCGGTGAGCTTGTCGTTGCCGTCGAGCGCCTTCTGGTGCACGAGCATGCCGGGGCTCTCTGGTGTCAGCGGGTCGTCGCTGATCGCCCGCGTCATGGTCGACCACGTCGGCGGGCCCTGCCAGCCGAACTCGGCGACGAACCGGGGAATGTGGTTGCGGTAGTCGGAGTAGTCGACCCGGTTCCAGTGCTCCCACTGGTGCGCCGATCCGTTGTCGACGTCGTTGGGGTGGATGGTCGCGCCGCTCGGATCCGATGGAGAGAACGGGCTGCCCGGTGTGTACGGACGGTGCGGGTCGAGCTCGGCGAGAATCTCGGGCAGCACCTCGAGGTAGTAGCCGAGGCCCCAGGTCTTGCCCTCGAGCCGCGCCTCCCAGCCCCAGTCGTAGTAGCCCCAGATGTTCTCGTTGTTGCCGTTCCAGAGCACGAGGCTCGCATGCGGCAGCAGCCGGGTGACGTTGTCGCGAACCTCTGCGATCACCTCCGATCGCATCGGCTCCTCCTCTGGGTAGGAGGCGCACGCGAAGAGGAAGTCCTGCCACACCATGATGCCGCGCTCGTCGCACTCGGCGTAGAAGTCGTTCGACTCGAAGATGCCGCCTCCCCAGATGCGCAGCAGGTTGAGGTTGCCGACCTCGGCCTGGTCGAGCCGCGCGGCGTACCGGGCCCGATCGACCCGGTGCGGGAAGGCGTCGTCGGGAATCCAGTTGGCGCCCTTGACGTAGACCGGTGTGCCGTTCACCACGAATGTGAACGGCGCACCGATCTCGTCGGCCTCGGTGTCGATGGTCACGTCGCGGAACCCGATCCGCGTCTCGAAGGCATCGACGCCGTCGCCGAGGGTGACCACGAGGTCGTAGAGCGGCTGCTCGCCATAGCCACGAGGCCACCAGAGCTGGGCGTCGGCGACATCGAGCTCGACGACGGCCTTCGACTCGTCGGCGGGGATCGTGACCGACTGGCCCGCGATCGCGACGGTGAGCTCGAGGCCCTCGGCGGAATCCGCGTGCTCGATGTCGACGTGCACGGCAACGTGGCCGTCGGCGGTCGCGAGCGGCCGCACCGCGGCGAGCCGTGCCGTGCTCCAGCTGTGCAGGGTGACGGGGCGCCAGATGCCGACCGTCGCCGTGTCGAGCCCCCAGTCCCAGCCGAAGCTGCAGGCCATCTTTCGGATGGCGTTGTAGGGGTGGTGGTTCACGTGCGGCCGGTAGCCCATCTCGAGGCTCTGGGCGTCGGCGTACTTGAGAGCGGAGGCGAAGTCGACGACGAGCTCGTTCGACCCCTCCCTCAGCCACTGCCTCACGTCGAACCGGTAGGTGCGGTGCATGTTGGCCGTCGAGCCGACGACAGCGCCGTTGAGCGAGATCGTCGCGACGGTGTCGAGGCCATCGAAGACCAGGTCGGTGCGCTCGAAGCCGTCGTCGCTCCAGTCGAAGCTCGTCGAGTACTGCCAGTCGGCAGAGCCCATCCAGGCGAGGAGGCGCTCGTTCGCGTCGAGGTACGGGTCGGGGATGAGCCCGGCGGCGAGCAGGTCTGTGTGCAGACTTCCCGGCACCGCCGCCGGAACACTGACTCCCGCGAGGTCGGCGGGAACGGGGCCGGCGCTCGACCGCACCGTCCATCCGTCGTGCAGGGTTCGCGCGATCGGGGGTGTGGTCATTTCGTGGCTCCTGAGATGAATCCGTTGTAGATGTACTTCTGAAGGAAGAGGAAGATCACGAGCGTCGGGATGATGACGAGCAGCGTTCCCGCCGCGATCACCTCCCACTGCGCACCGAACGGCCCCTTGAACCGGAACAGCGAGGTCGAGATCGTGCCGAGCTTGGCCGACGGCATATAGAGGAACGGGATGTAGAACTCGTTGTAGATAGCGATGCCGCGAATGATGACGACCGTCGCGATCGCCGGCTTGAGCAGCGGAAGGATGACGCGCCAGTAGATGGTCCACCGGTTGGCGCCATCGAGCATGGCCGCCTCATCCAGCGATTTCGGTATAGACGACATGAACTGCACGAAGATGTAGATCGAGACGATGTCGGTGCCGAGGAAGAGCACGATCGGCGCGGCGAGCGAGTTGAACAGCCCGAGGTTGTTGACGATCTGGAAGGTCGCCACCTGGGTCGTCACTCCTGGCACCAGGGTCGCGATCAGGAACAGGGCGAGGATCAGCTTCTTCGCCCGGAAGTTGAAGCGGTCGATCGCGTAGGCCGTCATGGTGCCGACGAGGATCGTGCCGGCGAGCGAGACCACCAGGATGAACGTCGTGTTGATGAGGCCCTGCACCATGTTGCCCTTGACGAAGGCGGTGACGAAGTTCTCGAGGTTGAACCAGTTCGATGGAAGGTCGAGCGGACCCGTCGTGGCGAACTCGCCGGAGCTCTTGAGCGAGGCGATGAGCACTGCGGCAAGGGGAAGCAGCGTCACGATGGACGCGACCACGAGGCTCAGGTACTTGAGGGTGGTCACTACGACACGCGAGATCACGACAGGTCTACCTTCTCGTCGGGCACGAGCCGCCGTTGCAGCAGCGTGACCAGCAGGACAATGAGGAGCAGCACGACGGCCATCGCCGAGGCGAGGCCGACCTTGTGGAACGTGCCAAGGCCGAGGGCGACGGTCTTGATGACGAAGGTCATCGATCCGTTCGCGCCGTTCGTCATGATGAACGGGATCTCGAACACCGCGAGGCTGCCAGAGACCGCCAGGATGAACGAGAGGCTGATGATGCGCTTGATTCCCGGCGCGATGATGAAGCGGAACTGCTGCCACTTGCTAGCGCCGTCGATGTCGGCGGCCTCGTAGAGCTCCTTGGGTATCGACTGGATCGCCCCGAGGAAGAGCACGAAGTTGAGGCCGGTGTATCGCCACACCGATGTTCCTGCGAGGGAGTAGTTGACGACATCCGGGTCTCCGAGCCAGAACCTGCTGAGCCCGTCGAGACCGCCGGCTGCGAGCACCGTGTCGAGGGTGCCACCCGGCTGGAAGACGTAGAGGAAGACGAACCCGATCGCGACGCCGTTGACCAGCGACGGGAAGAAGATGATGCCCTTGAACAGGTTCTGGAACCTGGTGCTGAAGCTGAGGATGGTGGCGAAGTACAGTGCGATCGCCATCTGCACGAACGAGGCGAAGAAGTAGTACAGGCTCACCGCGAAGACCGGCAGGATGTCGTCGCGCGTGAAGATGGCCGTGTAGTTGTCGAGGCCGACGAACACCTTCGGTGTCGCCTCGAAGCCGTTCCAGCTGGTGAAGCTGTAGTAGAGCATGTTGGCCGCGGGCAGGTAGGTGAACACCCCGAGCAACACGAGGGGAACGATGAGGAACAGCCACGGCGTGAGCTTTCTGTCACGCGCACCGCGGCGGCTGCGCGCCGCCGGGGCGGTGATCGCCGGAACAGACTCTGTCGTATCGGTCATGGTCGTCATTGAGCCGTGTACTCCATTGTCTGTTCCGGCGATCGGGATTCTGCTGGTGCCTACTGCGCCGCGGCGCGGGCCGCGGCCCACTTCTCATTGAGCTCTGCGAAGTAGCTGTCCTTGTCGCCCTCGGCTGCACCGCGAGCGATGTCGACGAGCTTCTGACGGTACAGGCTGCCCCAGATGTCGATCTCGGCGCCGTTGTAGATGGCTGCCTCGAGCGCCTCGTTGCCCTCTGGCGCAGGAACGGTCTCGACCAGCTCGACACCGAGCGGCTCGAAGTCGGCGAGGGTCGGAGGAAGGTCTCCGCCGATCACCGGTGAGATGCCGCCCTGGTCGGCTGCGTAGCCCGACTCGTTGGCGAACCACTCGATCCACGCGCGGGCGGTCGCCTTGTTGTCGGAGTTGACGTTGATGGCGTTCTTGTAGTCGCCGCCGACGGCCGAGTGGAACGTGCCATCGACCTGGTACGGGAACGGCCAGTAGCCGATGTCCTCTCGCGATCCGCCGGCGGCCTCAGCGGCATCCTGCATCTGCGTGACGGCCCACGAGCCGAGAACCATGGTTCCGACCTGGCCGCTGCCGATGAGCGTCTTCGAGTTCTCCCAGTTGGTCGTTGCGGGGTCTTCCTCCGTCAGGCCGTCGGCCACCGCGTCGAAGAGAATCGAGTCGACCGTGTAGTAGTCCTCGCCCTCCGTCCACGGGGCGTCGATCTCGGTCGTGTGGTTGGCGTAGTTGCCGCCCTCCTCGCCGAAGCCGCGCTGTCCGGTCCACTGGCTGAGCGGCCATCCGTCCTTGTAGTTGGTGTACAGCGGGATGGCGTCGGTGTTGTCCTTGATCGCCGTCAGCGCGTCGATGAACTCCTCTGGGCTAGTCGGTGCCTCTGTGATGCCAGCGGCCTCCCACACCTTCCGGTTGAAGACATAGCCCTGCGCGTTGCCGGTGATGGCGATGCCGTAGGCCTTGCCGTCGAACACCTGGTTCTCCTCGACGAAGAGGTAGTCCTTCTTGAGCTCGTCGACAGTGCCGAGCGGCTCGAAGTAGTTGCCGAGCTGGTCACGGGTCACCGAGTTAGGGATGACGAGAACGTCGCCGTAGTCGTCGGTGTTGAGGCGGAGGGCGATCTCGTCCTCATATGCGGTGATCGCCTCGAAGGTGACCGTCGTGCCGGGGTACTTGGCCTCGAACGTCTTCTTGTAGTCCTGGAAGACCGTGTCGACCAGGTCGGTGCGCTGGGTGAGGACGGTGATCTCGCCCTCGATCGCGCCGTCATCGGCGGGGCTGGTGCCCGTGCCGCAGCCGGCGAGCAGCAGGGTGGCCGCGAGTGCCGCTGCCCCTACCGCGATGTGCTTCTTTGCCATGTGTGTCTCCATTATCGGTATCCCCATTGACTCCGCGCCCCAGGTGACGGGACGGAGGGCAGAACTAGCTATCGCGCTCATGCTAGGTCGCCAGAACAACCAAGGTCAAGAAGCAATGTCAACGTGGTACATTTTCGTTACCTTGAGACATTGTGTGGACAGAAACCGGCTTGACCAGCTTTTTTTCATTCAATTGTCTAGACATTTGTCGCACTAGCAACCATAATGTCTAACGTTGACATTAACAAGTCCTGCCGGATAGCGCTGCTATTCTGTGCACGACGGCGAACGATCAGAGACGGAAAATCGTGACGATTGACCACACGGGCGAGCGGGCAGAGCCCACCCAGGCCCGCGCGACCCTCGCCGATGTCGCACGCCTCGCCGGCGTGAGCGCAAAGACCGTGTCTCGCGTCATGTCGAACGACGAGAAGGTCGCCGCCCACACCCGCGAGCGCGTGATGAGCGCTGCCAAGCGACTCCGCTTTCGGCCGAACACCCTCGCCCGCAACCTGCGGCACGGCGGGGTGACCTCGACCGTCGCCTTCGTCATCGGCGACATCACCAACCCGTTCTACTTCAACGTCGCCGCCGGCATCGAGCGCGAGCTCGCCACCAAGGGCATGACCATGCTGCTGGCGACAACGGATGATGCCCCCGGCAGCGAGGCAGTGGTCGTCGACGCCCTCCTCGCCCAGCGCGTGCGAGCGCTCATCATCGTGCCGATCGCGCAAGACCAGTCCTACCTCGAGGGCGAGCGGCAGCTGGGAACACCCGTCGTCGCCGTCGACCGCCCCGCGCACCACCTCGTGGCCGATTCCGTCGTGCTGCAGAACCGGCTCGGCACAGAGGAGGCCGTGCGGTCGCTGATCGCCGCCGGCCATCGCAAGATCGGATTCGTCTGCAGCCCCGCCGGGCTGTACACGCACCAGGAGCGCCTCATGGGCTACCGCTCCGCCCTGCTCGAGGCTGGAATCACCGACTCCCGCCGCTACGAGCGCCTCGAGCCGGTGGCCGGCCCGACCGCGGAGGAGTCGGTTCGAGAGCTGCTGGCCCTCGACGACCCGCCGACGGCCATCATCGCCGGCAACAACCGGGCGAGCACCGCGGCTTGGCGAGAGCTGTTCAACCGCTCGCCCCGGGTCGCCTTCATCGGCTTCGACGACTTCGAGTTCGCCGACACCCTCGGCATCAGTGTCGTGGCCTACGACCCGATCGAGCTCGGCCGCGAGGCCGCGCGGCTCGTGCTCGCGCGGTTGGAGGATCCGACCGGGCCGCCGCGCCAGGTGGAGCTGCCGACGCACCTCATCCGCCGCGGCTCTGGAGAGCTGCCGCCTCCCGCCTAGCCCAGCAGCTCTCGAAGCCACGCCGCCTGCGCGCGCCAGTGGTAGCCCTGCCCGCCCTCGTGCTCGTTGAACGGGTACTCCACCACGGTGGCGCCACCCGCGAAGTGGTTCGCCGAGGCGAAGACCGTCGACGGAGGGCAGATCGGGTCCATGAGGCCGACGGAGTAGATGGCAGGGCACTGTGCCCGCTTCGCGAAGCTGACGCCGTCGAAGTACGACAGCGTCTCAAAGGTGCGCGCCTCCGCTCCCCGGTGCGCCGACAGGTAGCGAACGACCTCGAAGTACGGGTCGCTGTCGTTCAGGCCGATCGCTCGCTCGAAGTGCTGCAGGAATGGCACCTCCGGCATGGCCGCGATCACCCCGTCGGCAAGCGCGGCGGCGGCGATAGCGATGCCGCCACCCTGGCTGCCGCCGCAGACCGCGATGCGGGCCGGGTCGACCCGTGGGAGGGTTCGCACGGCGTCGATGGCTCGCACGGCATCCGTGAAGACCCGCCGGTAGAAGTAGGTGTCGGCGCTCTCGATGCCGCGCGTCATGAAGCCAGGCGTGCTTGGCCCCGATCCATGCGGGTCGGCGGTCTCGCCGCCGGAGCCCCAGAGGCTGCCCTGGCCGCGGGTGTCCATGAAGAAGTACGCGTAGCCAGCGGCGACCCAGGCGAGTCGCTCGTGGGGAAAGCCGCGGCCCCCGTTGTAGCCGTTGTACTCCACCACGGTCGGCAGCAGGTCGCCACCGCTGCGCGGCAGCAGGAACCAGCCTTTGACCGGATCGCCGCCGAAGCCGGGGAAGGTGACGTCGAAGACATCGATCTCTGGCAGGAACGCCTCGTAAGGCTCGACGGCCACGGCGCCGCCAGCGGCGCGCGACTCGGCGAGCGTGCGTGCCCAGAACTCGTCGAAGTCCGCTGGCTCGGCAATGTCGGGGCGGTAGGCGCGCAGGTCATCCAGCGCGAAGTCGAAGAACGGCACCGGTGCTCCTGTGTCTGCGGTGGCGCTATGAACCGGTCGGATCAGGCGCGGCGCCGCGCGGGCGCTCCTCGAATCGTAGCGATGCCGGCAGCCCCTCGACGCTCGCCCCGGCGAGCGTCGCGTGCACAGAGAAGTGGTGGCCGCCGAAGACGAGATCCCGCACCTCCACCTCTTCGAGCAGCGCGGGTGCGGAGGTCGCCGTGAACGTGCCCTCCGCGGGATCCGGGTAGAGCCCCAGCGACAGCCGCAGGATCTCGAAGGGCGCAGCAGCGGCCCAGGCCTGCGGGGAGCAGGACGTCGGGTACGGCACCGGCACCCCCTTCTCGTGCCGGTCGAACCCGCAGAACAGCTCTGGCAGGCGCCCGCCGAAGGCATCGGCGGCATCGAGGAGGGCACCGGCGACCCGCGTCGCCTGGGCGTGGAATCCGTAGCGCGCAATGCCGGCGGCGCACAGCACCGTGTCGTGCGGCCAGATGGAGCCGTTGTGGTAGCTGACCGGGTTGAACGACGCGGAGTCAGACGACAGGGTGCGGATGCCGAATCCGGTGAACATCGACCGCGACGTCAAGCGCGCCACGACGGCGTCCGCCACGGACTCGTCGACGATGCCCGTCCACATCGCCTGGCCGATGTTCGACGTCACCGAGTTGACCTGTCGCTTCTCCCCGTCGAGAGCGACGGCGTAGAAGTCGCGCTCCGGCATCCAGAAGGACTCGTGGAACCGCCGCTTGAGCACCGCCGCCCGCTCTCGCCATGCCGTGCCGTCGCCGCCGAGGGCGTCGTCGAGCGAGGCCTTCGCGAGGTACGCGCCATAGACGTAGCCCTGCACCTCGGCGAGGGCGACCGGGGTCTCCACCGCGCGGCCGTCGGTGAATGAGATGCCGTCAAAGCTGTCCTTCCAGCCCTGGTGAAGGAGTCCGCGATCGGTGGTGCGCTGGTACTCGACGAAGCCGTCGCCGTCGCGGTCGCCGTAGTCGTCGATCCAGGAGAGCGCGGCATCCACGGCAGGCATGAGCGGTGCGAGCTCGCGCGGATCGACGCCCCACCGAAGGGCGTGGCCGACGAGCATGACGAAGAGCGGCGTCGAGTCGATGGAGCCGAAGTAGATGCGGTCTCCGCCGAGGGCAAGGGCCGGGTCGGCGCCGAGGCGCACCTCGTGGAGGATGCGGCCCGGCTGCTCCTCGCTCAACGGGTCGACCTCTCGGCCCTGCAGCCGGGCGAGGGTGCGGAGCGTGCCGAGGGCGAGCTCTGGGGCGAACGGCATCATCATCCAGCTGGTCAGGATCGCATCACGCCCGAAGAGGGCCATGAACCACGGCGCCCCAGCCGCCACGACGTCGTCATCGGGGTGCTCTGGGTCGCTGATGCGCAAGGCGCCGAGGTCGCGGCGGCTCCACGACAGGGCATTCGCGAGCGAGCGGTTCCTCACCGAGACCTGCGACGTGGTCGAGCGCCAGTCCTGCATGCGCTGCGCCGGCACGGTGTCCTCCAGCGGCCGGCCTACGGGAAAGCTCGGGCTCAGCTCCACACCCTGGATGCGCGGCAGCACCTCGATCGACGTGCTCCACATTCCCTGCGGCGGCACGACGGCCCGGAAGCTCAGCACCCCGAGGGATGCCTGCCCGGCTGGCGCGCTCACCCGAACCCCGCGGGGGTCGGCCCCCTCCCCCTGCGACAGCACGAGCTCCGTCTCCCCCGGAACCTGCGTCACCGGCCGAAGGGAGTGCACCCGCTGCTCCTTGACCTGGAACAGGTCGGCGAAGTCGGAGTCGACGGCCATGGTGACATCGACGCCAGCGGCCTCACGCCCGTAGTTGCGCAGCGTGATGTCCTCCCGCATGCCGTGACCGACGAGGCGACGGCGCTCGACGATGAGCGTCGTCTCCGGGTTGCCAGCACGGGGAACAGCCCTGCCCATGAAGATGCACTCGAACGGCTCGGCCGGAACGACGGTGAGTGCCTCGAGCATGGAGCCGTCGATGAGCAGCTGCCAGCGCGAGATCACCCGGGTATCCCGAACGAACAGACCGTCGGAACGATGGGGCTCGATGTCGCCGTTGGCAGTGGACACGCAGAACGACGAGCCCTCGACCAGGGTGATGTTCTGCTGGGAGAGGGTCGCGGCCCTGCCCCGCATCTCGTCGCCATCACGCGACTGCAGCTCCGACTGCCAGGCCGGGAGGAGGTGGTCTGCGTGCGCCTGCATGGTGTGCTCCCCGAAGATGATCTCGACGTCACTTGCTCACTAGTCTCCGCACCGCAAGGGGGTTATTCTGCAGACCGAGGTCGTTTAACCTTCAATTCACAGGTGCGCCGCTGCGCGGCGCGAATGGGAAGGCTGGACCAGAAATGGCACTCGCCGCCCGCACGCCGGGCTACGCACAGAACACGACTGCCCTCGGTCGACACGACGGAACTGACCGCGGGCTGCAGCCGCCCCTGCGCATCGCGATGATCGCTCCCCCGTGGTTCGAGCTGCCGCCACGCGGCTATGGCGGCACGGAGGCGGTGGTCGCATCGCTGGTCGATCAACTCGTCGACCGTGGCCACGAGGTCACCCTCATCGCGTCGGGCGAGAACCGCACCAAGGCAACCCGGTTCGAGCGGGTCTTCGACACGCCGCCGAGCGCCCGGCTTGGCGCCCCTCTTCCCGAGGTGATCGCAGCCGCCCAGACGGCGCAGATCCTCGCCGACCTCGAGGTCGACGTCATCCACGACCACACTCTTGCCGGCCCGCTGCTCGCCCGCGGTCGGGTGACCCCCACCGTCGCCACAGTGCACGGCCCGGCAACGGGCGAGAACGGCCAGTACTTCGAGCGACTGGGCCACACGGTCGACCTCGTCGCGATCTCCGATTCGCAGCGCTCTCTCAACCCGGCCCTCAACTGGGTCGGCCGTGTGCACAACGGCATCGACGTGCGCTCCTATCCGTTCCGCGCGAAGAAGGACGACTTCGTCCTGTGGCTCGGCCGGTTCAGCCCGGATAAGGGAGCCCACCTCGCCATTGACGCAGCGCGCCGCATCGGGCGCCGCATCGTGCTGGCCGGCAAGCTGAACGAGCCGGCCGAGCTCGCGTACTTCGAGGCGGAGATCCGTCCGCGGTTCGGCGCCGACGTCGAGTACGTCGGCGAGGCGGATGCCACGGTCAAGCGCGACCTCTACTCCCGGGCGCGCTGCTTCGCGTTTCCGATTCAGTGGGAGGAGCCGTTCGGCATGGTCATGATCGAGGCGATGGCATGCGGTACGCCCGTCATCGCCACCCGCCGCGGCAGTGTGCCGGAGGTGGTCGACCACGGACGCACCGGCCTCATCGTCGACACGATGGACGAGTTCACCTCCGCGCTCGCCCGAGCGGAGGAGATCGACCCGGCGGTGTGCCGGGCGACCGCTCTCGAGCGCTTCGACCTGTCGGTGATGGGGGCGGGGTACGAGCGGGTGTACCGCGTCCTCGCCGAGGGTTCGCACAGCATCCAGTCGCTCATGAAGGCCAGCAACGAGGAGCTCGAGGCCTGACGGCATGCGCGCCGAGTGCGGCGGCTATACCTCGATCACCTCGACGCCAGCGGAGCGGATGTCGTCGAGGTCGCCCCCGGTCGTCACCAGGGTCTGCACACCGTCGATCGGCGCGATGACGGCGAGGTCGACGGCCCCGACCTTCGAGGCATCGGCGATGACGACGCGATGTCGCGCTCGCGCCATGACGCGCGACTTGATCTCTGCCTCCGGCAGGTTCACGTTGGTCACGCCGGCTCTCGCGTCGATGCCGTTGCAGCCGATGAACGCCCAGTCCAGGTTGAGCGCATCGATCATCGGGGCTGCGAACGGGTTGACGAGGGAGTGCTGGAGGGGGCGCAGTGTTCCACCGGTGACGATGACGGTGAATCGCGGCACCGCATCCTCGAGGGCAAGTGCCGTGGTGAGGCTGCAGGTGACGATGACGACGTCGTGCAGCTCTCGGCGGTCGACGAGGGCAAGGGCGAGGGCGAGCGCGGTGCTGCCCGCGTCGATGTACACCGACTCTCCCGACGAGACGAGCTGCGCAGCGGCTGAGCCGATGGCGAGCTTCGCGGCGGCATCCTTGTCCTGGCTCGCCTCGAGCGACTGCTCTGCCGCGACGATCGCGCTCGTCGGCATCGCGCCCCCGTGCACGCGAACCACGAGGCCACGCGCCTCGAGCTCGCTGAGGTCGCCGCGGATCGTGACGTCGCTCACGGCGAAGTGGGCGCTCGCGTCGGTGACCCGAACGAAGCCGCGCGTGGCCACAAGGCGGGCGAGGCGGGTGCGCCGAACATCCACGAGCTCTGCCATGACGACCTTTCGAATTCTTTCGAATACCCAAGCGCTGCTTTCGATATCGTAATGCCATGCCCATGGCCGGAATCACCAAGCACGTCGGCACCATGGCCGACGGCCGCGACATCATCTACTTCGACGACGCCGACTCGACGCTGCCCGCAGAACGGCGAGCGGATGCCCGCACCCTCGACCCGAGGCCGGCGACAGCCACCATGCGCCAGGACCCACTGACCCGCGAGTGGATCTCGATAGCCGCCGCCCGGCAGAACCGGGTGTTCCTTCCGCCCGCCCACCTCGATCCCCTCGCACCGTCGACGCCGGAGAACCAGAGCGAGGTGCCAGACAACTACGACGTCGTCGTGTTCGAGAACCGCTCCCCCTCCTTCGGACCGGAGACCGGTCACGTCGAGCTCTCTGGCGTTGCCCTCGGTCGCACCGCGCCGTCGCACGGCCGCTGCGAGGTGGTGTGCTTCAGCCCGCAGCACGAGGGCTCGTTCGGCTCGCTCACCGAGTCACGCGCCCGCACCGTCATCGAGGCATGGGCAGACCGCACCGAGGCGCTCTCGGCCATCCCCGGCGTCAGCCAGGTCTTCCCGTTCGAGAACCGCGGGGAGGAGATCGGCGTCACGCTGCACCACCCGCACGGCCAGATCTACTCCTACCCCTACGTGACCCCGCGAACCACGCGGCTCATCGAGTCGATTGCCGCGTTCGGCCCCGACCTGTTCGAGCAGATCCTGCAGTTCGAGAGTGCCTCAGAGCGCGTGGTGCTGCAGGGAGAGCACTGGACGGCCTTCGTTCCGTTCGCCGCCCGCTGGCCGATCGAGGTGCACTTGCTGCCCCACCGCCACGTGCCAGACTTCGCCGCGACGAACGATGCGGAGCGCACAGAGCTCGCCTCGCTCTACCTGCGACTGCTGCGAGGCATCGACGAGCTCTACGAGACCCCGACGCCCTACATCGCCGCCTGGCACCAGGCGCCAGTCACTGTCGCGCGCGACGAGATTAGGCTCATGCTGCAGGTGACCTCGCCCCGCCGGGCGGAGTCGAAGCTCAAGTACCTCGCCGGCTCGGAGAGTGCCATGGGGGCCTGGATCGGCGACATCCCGCCAGAGCAGGCCGCCGAGTTCATCAGACAGGGAATAGCACGTGTCAAGTAGCGCCTCCGAGGGATTCCGCCGCACATTCGGCTACGAGCCGGTCGGCTCGTGGAACGCCCCTGGCCGGGTCAACCTCATCGGAGAGCACACCGACTACAACGAGGGATTCGTGCTCCCGTTCGCGATCAACCGCTCGACCACGGTGGCACTCGGCCCCCGCACCGACGGGCTCATCCGCGTGGCGAGCGCGTTCGCCGACGAGCTCGTCGAGCTCGCGGTGGCAGACGTCAGCCCAGAGCGACTCTCGGGCTGGTCGGCCTATCCGCTCGGAGTCGCCTGGGCCCTCGGCCAGCACGGTGCCGACCTCTCCACCCTCCCCGGCGTCGACCTCTACATCGAGTCGACCGTTCCCGTGGGGGCAGGGCTCTCGTCATCCGCCGCCATCGAGAGCGCGGTGGCCATCGCGCTCGACGAGACGTGGGGGCTCGGCTTCGACCGCCGCACCCTCGCCAGGGTCGGCCAGCTTGCAGAGAACAAGGCCGTCGGGGCCCCCACCGGCATCATGGACCAGTCCGCCTCGCTGCTCGGCCGGGAAGACCACGCGGTGTTCCTCGACTGCCGCACGCTCGAGTCGCAGGTGGTCGAGCTCGGGTTCCGCGCGGCCGGACTCGAGCTGCTCATCATCGACACGAAGGTGAGCCACTCGCATGCGACGGGCGGGTATGCGGCCCGCCGCGCGTCGTGCGAGGCTGGCGCGAGCATCCTCGGCGTGCCCGCGCTTCGCGACGTCTCCGTCGACGACCTCCCTCGTGCGCGAGAGCTCATGGACGACGAGACCTTCCGGCGGGTTCGCCACGTCGTGACAGAGAACCAGCGCGTGCTCGACACCGTGGAGGCCCTGCGCACGAGCGGCCCGCTCGCCATCGGCGGGCTACTGGATGCCTCGCACGCGAGCATGCGCGACGACTTCGAGATCTCGGTGGCAGAGCTCGACCTCGCCGTCGACACCGCCCGTGAGAACGGAGCCATCGGCGCGCGCATGACGGGCGGCGGGTTCGGCGGGGCGGCCATCGCACTCGCGCCGAGCGAGAGCATCGAGTCGATCGCGACCGCCGTGCGCTCAGCCTTTGCCGCGAGCGGCTTCGCCGAGCCAGCGACCTTCACGGTGACAGCGGCCGACGGCGCCCACCGCCTCTAGCGCCTAGAAGCTCGAGGGATGCAGCGAGCGCTCCACGGCAACCGGCTCGGCAAGGCGGCCGGTCAGCGACAGCTGGGATGACAGCAGCGGGATGGTGCGACTGATCGAGAGCGCGATGCGCGTGGTCAGCTCCTCCGACGTGATCGCATAGCCGTTGTCCTCCTGCTTGACGAAGTCGGTCTCTGTCGCGAAGATGCCGAGCGGCAGTGTCAGCGCCTGGAAGAAGCCGAACAGCGGCCGCATCTGGTGCTCGACGAGCAGGGCGTGGCGGTCGCTGCCGCCCGTCGCGGTGAGCACGATGGGCTTGTCGACGAGGGCGTACTGGCCGACGAAGTCGAAGAAGTGCTTGAAGATGCCGGTGTAGGCGGCGCGGTAGGCGGGGGATCCGACGACGATGACATCCGCGTTCTCGACAGCGGCGAGAGCGGCAACCGCCTCCGCGCCGAGCTCACCGCGGTTGGTGCCTGCGAGAGCCGAGACGAGGCTGCCGAGCTCGATGATCTCGACGCTGGCATCGAGCGGCTTTGCGAACTCGTTGGCGACGGCCGCGACCAGCTCTGTCGTGCGCGAGGGCACCGAGAGGCTGCCGCTGACTCCGACGATTCGTACCTGTGTCATAGCAGCACTATGCGGCATGCGGTCTGGCCCCGCCTCCGGGCCCGTTACCGGGGGTAACCCACCTTCACATGACGACACACTCCCCCATTCGGCTGCGACCGCACCGACAATCGAAGCCATGACCCTCACCCCAGAGGACCGCGCTGAGATCGAGCAGGTGATCGCTGCCTACGGGCACGTCGTCGACGACAACGCCTGGACGAGCGCGCACCTCGTCTTCGCAGAGAACTTCGTGTTCGACTTCAGCCACTTCGGGCGCCCGAACCTCAACGGCGTCTCCGAGTTGCGCGCTGCGCTCAAACGACGCAAGGTCTACTCCCACCACTCCACCAACGTGGCGATCTTCGAGGATGAGGACGGCACCGTGCGGGTGCGCAGCAAGTTCATCGGCTTCCCCATCGAGGGCGCCCCGATCTCGGGCGACTACCGCGACGAGTTCGTTCGCACGCCGAAGGGATGGCGGCTTGCGCGGCGACGATCGAGCGTGCGCGACCCCGGCTTCGACTAGTCGTCCTTCGCCCTTCGACGCTCCTCCACCGGGATGAGCCTGCCATCGCGGTCGAACGGGATCGGCCAGTCCATGACGCCGAACCACGCGTTGGTGACCGGCCGAAGGATGCGCGGCACCCGACCAACCGCTGGCCCCGTGGTGCTGCGCTGTGAGCGGAGGTACATCACGACACTCACCAGGATGACGACGAAGCCGGCGAGGATGGCGAACGACTCGATGGGCATGCGGCTACCGTACGCCCATCGAGTCGCCCGCTGGCTCTAGTTGCGAACGGTGATATCGCCGACCGAAGACTCGAAGCGCAGCAGGGTGTCGGCATCCGAGTCGTTGTCGACGCGGATGTCGACGTCGCCAACGCCCGTCTCCGTCTCGACCCGGTAGCTGCCCTTCGGCAGCGTGATGGTCTGGTCGCCGACGTTCGAGGTCACGTCGAGCGATGCCGGCACCTCGTCGAGCGAGAGCGTCACGTCACCAGTGCTCGAGACGACGGTGAGAGCGCCAGCCACGCTGAACTTCTTGGCCGTGATGTCGCCAACGCTCGTCTCGATCTCCGCTTCGGCCGCGGAGCCCTCGAGGCGGATGTCGCCGACACCGCTGCCGAGATCGACCTCGCCGAATGCGCCATCCAGCGCGACGTCTCCGACGCCGCTCTCGACGGTGATGTCGAGCTCCTCCAGCGCCTCTGGCAGCGTGATGGTCACGACGGGAGAGGACTGGTTTCCGAACGGGAGCCAGAATCCGCTCCACCGGTCGACGACCCGCACCTCGAGGGTCGAGCCGACGAGCTCCGCGTCGAAGTCGAAGGTGCGGCGCGCGTCGTTCTGGCGAAACGCGACGGTCGCGTCATCCACGTCGGCGTACTCGACGACGACATCGGCGACCCCGACGTCGATCGACACATCGTCGAACGACTCGGTGATCTCGACCTCGCGCGAGGCGTCGGTGCGGTTGGCGTTGGCGGCTACGGCGATAACGAGGTAGGCGACGATGGCGACGAGCACCACCGATCCGACGACGAGAAGGATCGTGCGAAGAGTGTTCTGCGTGGGGGCAGGTGCTGGGGTGGTCATGGTGTCTCCTGGGGGTTAGCGGCTGCGCGTGTCGCTGCCGAGGTAGCGAAGCACGGCGAGGACCCGGCGGTTGCCCGACTCCTCTGATGACAGCCCGAGCTTCGCGAAGATGGACGAGATGTGCTTCTCGACGGAACCCTCGCCGATGACGAGGTGCGCCGCGATCGACTGGTTCGACCGGCCCTCGGCGATGAGCTCGAGTACGACGCGCTCACGGTCGGTGAGGCGGTCGAGGCCGTCGGTGCGGCGAGAGCGGATGATGAGCTGCGAGACGACCTCCGGGTCGAGCACGGTGCCACCCGCTCCCACCTCCTCGACCGCCGCGAGAAAGGTGTCGACGTCGGCGACGCGGTCTTTGAGCAGGTAGCCGAGGCCAGCCGACCGGTCGGCGATGAGCTCTGCCGCGTAGCGCTCCTCGACGTACTGCGAGAGCACGAGCACCCGCACGGCGGGGTTCTGGGCACGGATGATGACGGCGGCACGCACGCCCTCATCCGTGAACGTCGGCGGCATCCGCACGTCGACGATGGCGAGATCCGGCTCATAGGCGGCGACGGCGTCGAGCAGCGCCGGGCCGGTGTCCACCGTCGTGACGATGTCGTGGCCGGCGTCGGTGAGGAGGAGCTCTAGCCCCTTGCGCAGCAGCACGCTGTCTTCTGCGATCACGATGCGCATGGCAGCTCCAGCTTCAGTTGGGTCGGGCCGCCGACGGGGCTCTCGACGTCGACGGTTCCGCCAGCCGCACGAACGCGGGCGACGATGCCGGCGAGGCCTCCGCCGTCGTCGATCCGGGCACCTCCGCGGCCGTTGTCGATGACCAGCGCGGTGAGGGTGTCATCGGCGCAGGTCACAACGACGCGGCACGTCGTCGCGCCGGAGTGCTTGCTCACGTTGGTGAGGGCCTCGGCGATCGCGAAGTACACGACGGCCTCGACCTCCGACGAGAGGCGGGTGGGCACGGCGACCTCGATGCGAGTCGGCACGGGGTTGCGCGAGGCGAGGGCAGAGAGGGCGGCGTCGAGACCACGGTCGGTGAGCACAGCGGGATGGATGCCGCGGGCCAGTTGTCGAAGCTCGGTGATCGCCAGCTTCGCGTCGTCGTGGGCCTGCTCGATGAGCACGCGGGCGCCCTCCGGGTCCGACTCGAGCTTCGCCTTGGCCATGCCGAGCGTCATGGCGACAGACACGAGCCGCGGTTGCGCGCCGTCGTGCAGGTCGCGCTCGATGCGCTGTCGCTCGATGCTCGCGGCATCCACGGCAGCCTGCCGCTTGCCAGAGATCTCGGTGATCTCCTCGCGCAGCTCCACGCTCGCCGGGTGGCCGAGCAGCGGTGCGAGCACGACGCGGTCGAACAGACCGGCGAAGTAGACGATCACACCGAGGGCTCCGATGATCACGGCGGCGACAAGCCAGCGCAGCGGAGCGGCCAGTGGGTCGAACGGTGCCGTCAGCAGGCTCGGGGAGCCGACCGCGAGGCTGACAGCCATGAGGCCTCCCGACCAGAGGATCAGCACGACGATGGTGCCGAGCACGGTCGAGCCGAGGTGGTGCAGCATGACGCGCCAGGTCTGCAGCGAGCGGAGGTCGAGCATGCCCTGGGCGAAGGGGCGCCTCCAGCCGACCTGCGTCGTATGAGGGCGAACCGGAACGGCGACGGTCGACCCGAGGAGGGCGTTGGCGCGCTCCAGCTCGATGCGGCCGGTGAAGCGGGTGAGCCACGCAGCGAGGAAGAGCACCACGAGTCCGATGCCGAGCGCCGGCAGCGTCGAGACACCCGTGATGAGCAGCCCGAGCAGCAGCCAGAACCACAGGGTGCCGAGCACGCTGTCGAGCAGCAGGTCGATCGCCGCCGCCCAGGTGAACGCGAGTGCTCTTCTCATGACACTCACCGTATGGGGTGACGTTGCTCCGTCTCTGCCCCGCTGGCCTGTGAATCTGCGTGGGGGCTATCCCCCACGCACCATCAGCGCGCCCACTGCGGCCGGAACTGGATGCTGATGCGCGGCCCGACCGCCTGCTTCGACTTGAGGATGGCGTGCTCGTGCGTTCGCTGCGCGCTGCCGCCCATGACGACGAGGTCGCCATGGCCGACCGGGAACCTGCGGGTTGCTCCCCCGCCCTTCGGACGGATGCTGAGGGTGCGCTCTGCCCCGACCGACATGATCGCGACCATCGTGTCGCGGTCGATAGCGCGGCCGACGCGGTCGCCGTGCCAGGCGACGCTGTCGTCGCCGGTGCGGTAGAAGCACAGGCCAGCGGTCTCGAAGACCTGACCGGCTGGGCGGCCGTAGTGCTCGTTGAGGGAGGACTGCGCGTCGACCAGCACGGGGTGCGGGTAGGGCTCGCGCGGCCCGAAGTTCGCCACGAGCCGCGGCACAGCGACGACCTTGTCGTACATCTCGCGGGTGTCGGCGCGCCACGGCACCCCGACGGCGAGGCTCTCGAACAGCGCGTCGGAGTTCGACAGCCAGCCCGGCCGCACATCGACCCACGCGCCCTCGCCGAGCTCGATGCGCTCGACCATCGCCCCGAGCGGGCGCAGCTCAGGCTCCGAGAGGATGTCGTCGAAGAGGGAGGTCTGGAACGAGAGGCTCATGCATCAAGGCTAGCAACATTCGAACGTTTGTTCGATAGTTGTCATCGCCCTCAACGCAGAACGGGAGCCGCCATCGCGACTCCCGTTCCAGTGCAGTGGTGGACCCTAGGAGATTTGAACTCCTGACCTCCTCGATGCGAACGAGGCGCGCTACCAACTGCGCCAAGGGCCCGTACTACTCGAAAGACTTTACAGCATCCGTGGGCGAGCGTCTCGACGCGCCGGCGGCCGTCGACTGTCGCAGACTGCTGCGCTGGCATCTATTCCTCCCCCGATGGCAGCAGTCTGCGACAGTC
>NZ_JBXMIS010000059.1:0-6638 GCF_057073975.1 Conyzicola sp.
ACCAGGCTCCGGCCACGAGTCAGCTCGAGATCGACCAGCGCGCGTAGAGCCCGCTCGACTCGTCGCGGAGCAGGCTCGTGAGCACGGCGCTCCGTTCGGCGATTGGGGTGCCGCCAAGCACAGGGAACGGCGCTCCGCCGATTCGCGGGCTTGTGGCAAGGCAGAACTCCTGCACAAGGCCGGCATCGACGAGCTGCGCCGCGAGTCCGGGCCCGCCCTCGCAGACGATCGAGGTGAGGGAGAGGGATCGCAGCGCCTCGATGACCACGGCTGGCGCGATGCGGCCGTCGACGTCGTCGACCACCAGCACCTCGGGATCGTCGATGGTCGAGGCGACCTTCGCGGCTGCCGAGGCCGGGCAGATCACTATGGGAGCTGGGCCGTCGGTGCGTTCAAGACGGTGTCCGGCGAGGTCGCCAGTCGAGGTCACGATGGCGATCCGGGAGCGCCGCGGCTGCAGGTAGCCTTCGGCCCGCACCGACTCCGCGCCGATCAGCACCACGTCGGCGAGTTCGCGGATGACGCCGAGGATGCGGCGGTCCGCCGGGTTCGTGAGCGTCTCGCTGGTGCCGTCGCTGCCGCTCGCGGCTCCCGTCACGCTGGTGATGAGGTTGAGCCGAAGCCAATCCGTATCAGGTGGACGGTACAGCTCGAGCAGTCGCTCCCGATCGTCGCCGTCGATCGACTCGAACGGGGAGGGGAACAGCCGCTCGAGGATCACACCGCTATCTTGTCGCGAATCTGCCGCTTCGTGCGACCGAGCAGTGCGGTCATTCCCCGGATGCGCAGGGGGCTCACGGCCTCGGTGAGGCCGAGATCGCTCGGGTAGTCGTCGGGCACAGCGAGCACCTCCTCGACAGTGAGGCCGGCCAGGCCCTGCACGAGGATCGACGCGAAGCCACGGGTGGTCGGGGCCTCCTTCGGTGCTGTCGCCCAGAGGTGCACCACTGCGTGCTCGTCGATCTCGACAAAGATGAAGACGGGGGACTGGCACTCCTCGACGCGCTCGAACAGGTCGGGGTGGTCGCGGTACTGCTCTGGCAGTTCCGGCAGCTCGTTGGAGAACTCCAGCAGCAGCTGCAGGCGGTCCTTGATGCCGAGCTCGCGGAAATCGCTGCGGATCTCCGCGAGCGCGGACGGTAGTTCAGTCATGGATCAAGGGTACGTGCGGCAGCGCTACCTGACCGGCAGGGCGCCCGGCTCCGAGCCCTTGACGATGGGCACGCGAACGGCGGAGCCCCACTCCGTCCAGGAGCCGTCGTAGTTGCGCACGCCCTCGAAGCCAAGCAGGTGGGTGAGCACGAACCAGGTGTGGCTCGACCGCTCGCCGATGCGGCAGTAGGCGATGACGCTGTCGCCGTCGTTGAGGCCGGCGCCCTCGCGGTACAGCGCGTTCAGCTCTGGCAGCGACCGGAACGTGCCGTCCTCTGCAGCCGCCTTGCCCCACGGCACGTTCTGAGCGGTCGGGATGTGGCCGGCACGCAGCGTGCCCTCCTCCGGGTAGGCGGGCGCTGTGGTGCGCTCTCCGCTGAACTCCTCTGGCGAGCGCACGTCGATGAGGGGGTTGCCGAGGTGGGCGAGCACGTCATCCTTGTAGGCGCGGATGGGGGCGTCATTGCGCTCGACAACGGGGTAGTCGACAGCGACGGCTGACTCGGCGTCGGTCGTGTACGCACGGCCATCGGCCTCCCACTTCGCCCGGCCACCGTCGAGCAGACGCACGTCCTCGTGGCCGAAGAGCGTGAAGACCCACAGCGCGTACGCGGCCCACCAGTTGTTCTTGTCGCCGTAGATCACGACGGTAGTGTCGCGGGAGATTCCCTTGGACCCGAGGAGCTTGGCGAATCCCTCTCCGTCGATGTAGTCGCGCTCGACGGGGTCGTTGAGGTCGGTGTGCCAGTCGATCTTGACGGCGGTGGGGATGTGGCCGGTCTCGTAGAGAAGAACGTCTTCGTCTGACTCGACCACGACGAGGCCGGGGGTACCGAGGCGGGCCTCGAGCCAGTCACCGCTGACGAGGCGCTCCGGGTGTGCGAAGTCTGCGAAACGGGGGTTCGGGTCGAGTTCGATGGCCATTGCTGCCTCCGGTGAGCGCCGCTTGGCGCGAGAAATGGGCTGGTGGGTCGCGGGTAGGGTTGAATCCATCCCGCTTCTACGACCCTACGCACTTTGCGGTGCTCGGGTAGGAGTCCTGTAACCGAGTGACACACACAATAAGGCTGGAATGACGACCGCACCCGCGCATCTCACGGATCGCCGTCCGACTCTCACGGGTGAGGAGATCGTTCGCCACCTCGTGCCGCCGCGCCAGTTCGTCGATGCCACCCTTGAGACCTACCGGCCAGATCACGACTACCCGTCCCAGGCCGAGGCGGTCGCGGCAATTCGCGTGTTCGCCGGCTCGTGGAAGCCCGGCGGCCTGTTTGCACGCAAGCGCTCCTCCGACACCAAGCCCGGCATCTACCTCGACGGCGGGTTCGGCGTCGGCAAGACCCATCTGCTCGCCGCTCTCTGGCACCTCGCTCCTGGTCGCAAGTACTTCGGCACCTTCATCGAGTACACGGCTCTCGTCGGCGCCGTCGGCTACCAGACGGCTCTCGCCCAGCTCTCCGGCGCAACCCTGATCTGCATCGACGAGTTCGAGCTCGACGACCCGGGAGACACTCGGCTCATGACCCGTCTGCTCGCCGAGCTCGTCGCCACGGGCACTCGTGTCGCTGCGACCTCGAACACTCCGCCCAATGCCCTTGGCGAGGGCAGGTTCGCCGCCCAGGACTTCCTGCGCGAGATCGACGCCATGTCTGCGCAGTTCTCGACTATGCGCATCGACGGGCTCGACTACCGTCGCCGCGACCTCGAGGGGCACGCCGTCACCGTCGAACCCGATGCCCTTGATGCGGCTGTTGCCCACTTCTCTGGAACTATCACGTGTGACCGGTTCGGCGACGTCATCCAGCACCTGTCCCTCGTTCACCCGTCGAAGTACGTGAAGCTCGTCGACGGCCTCGACGCGGTCGCGTTCACCGACGTGCACGAGCTGACAAGCCAGACGGATGCGCTCCGCCTCGTCGCACTCGTCGACCGCCTCTATGACGCGCAGGTGCCGATCCTCGCGACGGGAATCCCGCTCGACCAGGTCTTCGCGGCCGACATGCTCGCCGGCGGCTACCGCAAGAAGTACCTCAGGGCCATGTCGCGACTCATCGCCTTGACCTCTGGCGAAGGGCTCTAGCGCCGGATTACTGCGCCAGAGACGCGCGAACGCCGCGTCTCGACGGTCGAACGCAACTTTTCCCCACGAATGTGAAGAGTCGCGAAACACGATGTTTACATACGGATACCCCGCGTAACCAATGCGAAACATGGGGACACAGCACCCGAAACGTCCTGCCGACACTATGAGTGGCGTACCCGAGGAACCACGGCCTCCCTAGCGTCATGAGCCGACGGTGCATCCTTTGCAAACGTAAGAGAGGTATGACAATGGATCAAGGCAATACCGCCTTCCTTCTGATCGCCGCGGCTCTCGTCCTGCTCATGACCCCTGGCCTCGCGTTCTTCTATGGAGGACTCGTCAAGGCCAAGAGCGTCATCAGCATGATGATGATGAGCTTCGGTGCACTCGGACTCATCGGTGTGCTGTGGGTGCTCTACGGCTACGCGATCGCGTTCCCCGGCGCTGAGGGAACCCTCGCACCCTGGACGATCGACTTCACCGCGGTCGGCCTCAACAGCCTCCTCGAGGTGCCGGAGGGTGCTGCGTACCCGCCGCTCGCCTTCGCCGCCTTCCAGGCGACGTTCGCGATCATCACCGTCGCACTCGTCTCCGGTGCCATCGCCGACCGTGCCAAGTTCGGCGCATGGCTGATCTTCGCTGGCGTGTGGGCAACCCTCGTGTACTTCCCGGTCGCGAGCTGGGTGTTCAACTTCGGCCTCGCTGAGGACGGCAGCTTCGCCTACGGCGGATGGCTGACCCACGGCCTGCAGGATGTCTTCGGGGTCGGAACAATCGACTTTGCCGGTGGAACCGCCGTTCACATCAACGCCGGTGCTGCTGCTCTCGCTCTCGCCCTGGTTCTCGGCAAGCGCGTCGGCTTCGGCAAGGGCGTCAGCGTTCCTCACAACCCGCCGTTCGTGCTTCTGGGCGCCGGCCTCCTGTGGTTCGGCTGGTTCGGCTTCAACGCCGGCTCGGAGCTCGCAGCCGACGGCACCGCTGCCCTCGCCTTCGTCAACACGATCGCCGCTCCGGCAGCAGCACTGCTCGCCTGGCTCGTCGTCGAGAAGGTCAAGGATGGCAAGCCGACCTCTGTCGGTGCCGCCTCCGGTGCCGTCGCCGGTCTCGTCGCGATCACCCCGGCGTGTGCGTCGCTGCACCCGGTCTGGGCGATCCTGCTCGGCCTCATCGCCGGCGCGGTCTGCGCCCTCGCGATCGACCTGAAGTTCAAGCTCGGCTTCGATGACTCGCTCGACGTTGTGGGCATCCACCTCGTCGGTGGCCTCATCGGAACGCTGTACCTCGGCTTCTTCGCCAACGGCACCGGCCTCTTCATGGGCGGCGACGCCACGCAGCTGCTGGTTCAGGCAATCGCAGCGTTCTCCGTGCTCGCCTACTCCTTCGTGCTCGCGTACGGCATCGCCTTCGTCATCCAGAAGACGATCGGATTCCGCATCACGAGCGAGGACGAGCTCGCCGGCGTCGACACCGTCGTTCACGGTGAAGAGGGCTACGTGCTCGCAGACGTCAAGTAGTACTTGCTCCACCGGTTACGGGGTGCCGTCCTTCGGGATGGCACCCCGTAATCTTGCGTATGGCGGCACACCCATCCGCCCAGCCACCGCCCGAGGAGGCACAGAGGGAATGAGCGACTCCGCGCCTGCGCTGGCTGTGGCAACCGTCGGCGTGCTGGCGTTCCTATGCCCCGCGATGGCCCTGTTCTTCGGGGGAGTTCCGTCTCGGCAGACCCTGCGCTGGCTCGGCGGAATCGGCCTGGGGGCGGTATCGCTGGCGAGCGCCGAATGGATGCTGCTCGGCGAGCCAGTCGACCTCGCCCTCTTCCAAGGGGCCTTGGCCACCGTTGCGGTTCTCACGGTCGCCTCCATCGGGCTCCGCGGCGGGCGGAGGGTCGCTCTCACGGTGACGCTCGCAATCTGGCTGGTGCTCGTGGTCGTTCCCATCGGGCACGCGGTGTTCGACATCGAGGATGGCCTGGTTGCGGCGGGGATCGGAAGCCTCGACTTCGCCGGAGCGTGCGTGCTCGGCGTTGCGCCGGGCACGGCGGCTATCGCGATCGCTCTTGCGCACCGCTGGTCCGGTGTCGTGGTGGAGGGCCGCCCACGACGCCCCGGGTGGCTGTTCGGGTGGTGCGCCCTCGCCAGCATCCTCGGCTTCCTCGCTGTGGTCGTCGGCGCAGAACTCGTGATCGACGAGACGACGCGGGTGCTGCTGCTCAACACAGTGCTTGGCGGAGTCGGCGGCGCGATCGGCTGGACGGCGGCTCAGGTTGCCAACGTGCGTCGCGCCACGCCCGGCGGGCTCGTCGCTGGCGTCATCGCCGGAGTCATTGTTGTGCTTCCCGCGTCGCCGTGGCTGGAGCCCGTTGCCGTCATGGTGCTAGCCGTCATCGCATCGATCCTCGGCCACATCACGACGATCGCCTTTCGAACGCGAGACGCCAAGCGGGCCTGGGCCTCGCTCATCGGCATCTGCCTCGTGCCTGCAAGCGTCGGCATGGTGGGAGCGGGCATCGTTGCCGCCGGCCCCGGACTGCTGTACTCGGGGCACGCAGACCTCGCGGAGGCGCAGCTTCAGGGTCTCGGCGCGGTGCTCGTGCTGTCGTTCGTCGCAACCCTGCTCGCGGCGGTTGCGGCATTCGTTGTCGCGCCGCGTGTCGTCGGCGACAGGTCTGTCAGCTCTTCCCGGCCATGAGCCGGTAGACCGCGCGGAACGGGAGCAGCCGAACCAGTGCTGCGCCGACGCGGGCATCCGTGCCGACGACCTGACGTGGCCGGGGGTGCGCAGCCGT
Source organism: Conyzicola sp. (assembly GCF_057073975.1). NCBI lineage: Bacteria > Bacillati > Actinomycetota > Actinomycetes > Micrococcales > Microbacteriaceae > Conyzicola > Conyzicola sp. The sequence goes on from NZ_JBXMIS010000059.1 coordinate 6,024, forward strand.
CACGGCTCGGCGGATGACACGAGCGACGACCCGGGGATCGAGCCCAGAAGACCCGCGCGCGGCGCTCGACCGCGCGGCGGCAACCTGCCGCTCGTAGCGCCCTGTGGCGGGCAGCCCGGACATGAGCTCGTCTCCTGCGCGGGCCGCGGTCGACCAGATGGGTGTCGCGATGACTCCCGGCTCGACGAGGCACACCGCGACACCGTAGGGATCGAGTTCCGCACGCAGGGAGCCCACTAGGCCGACGAGACCGTGCTTCGAGGCGCTGTACGCCCCGAGCACCGGGCTCGCGATGCGGCCGCTGATGGACCCGACGAAGACGATGCGGGCACCCGTCGCCGCGAGCAGCGCAGGCAGCATCACCTGGGTCATGTGCAGCTGGCCGACCAGGTTGACCTCGAGCTGACGGCGGAACTGCTCGATCGGCAGGATCTCGAGCGGAGCGGGCACCGCGATTCCCGCATTGTTGACGAGCGCGTGCAGCGGTCCGGCCGCGACGACACGGGCCCCAGCGGCGCGCACCGACTCGTCGTCAAGCAGGTCGACAAGCAGGGGAGTCACCGAGTCGCCGAACTCCGCCGTGAGGTTCGCGGCATCCTGCTCTGTGCGCACCGT
>NZ_JBXMIS010000060.1:0-6937 GCF_057073975.1 Conyzicola sp.
GACCGCCACGCTCGGCGAAGACGCTGGATCCGAGGTCGCGTCGCGAGTGCAGCCAGATCGCCGATGCCGCGAGAGCCCCGAATCCGATGACACTGGCGAGGAGGGGCAGCAGGGTCGGCTCCGAGAACGGCCGCGTCGCCTGACCCCATCCGATCGGCGAGAGGCCGGAGATCCACGCGGGTGTGGTGCGGGTGGCGTCGGCGCTTGTGGTGCCGAGCGCGTCCCCGATCCCGCGCACGAGATAGGCAGCGCCGACGAGGGCGGCCGCCGTGCCGTTCGACGCCCGGCCGGTGGGCATGAGCTGCGCGACAACCGATGCCGCGCCGACGAAGAACAGGCCGACCGACCCGACTGCGAGGGCTGCGACGATCGCCCCCTCGGTGGGGAGCCCTCCGAGGGAGTATCCCGCGGCCGCCGCGATGGTCAGCGCAGTGGCCGCGATGACCCCGTGCACGATCGTCGCCAGCAGAGGAGCAGAGCGCGCCACCGGCGTCGAGCCGACGAGTTCTGTGCGACCCAGCTCCTCATCGGCGCGCGTGTGGCGCACGACGAGGAAGGTGCTCATCAGCCCGGCGAGAACCGCGGTGAAGGAGAAGGCCTGGAAGAACGCGACAGCCCCGACGCTTGTTCCGTCGGGTAGCCCGCGGAGAAACAGAAAAGCGGGGTTCGCGGCTGCGATGGCGACGATAACGGCGCGCTCTGCCTCGCTCCCGAACTCGGTGGCAATCGCACTGCTCACGGCGAGGCCGAGCAGTGCGATGCCGAGGACCCAGACAGGAAGCAGGATGCGGTCCCTCCGCAGCCGGGCAGCGAGGAGTCGGCCGAGACCGCTCATCACTTCGCCTCGCTGTAGTGACGGAGGAAGAGCGACTCGAGCGAGGCGGGAGAGGCCGCGAGAGCGGTGGCGCCGCCGCGCGACAGTGCCGCCATCACTGCACCGATTGCGTCTGCATCCGCTTCGAACTCCACGGCGTCGCCGACGGCGCGCACATCGTGGATTCCGGTGACACCGTCAAGGCCCCCGACGCCTCCGGGCAGAGACACCCGGAAGCTCGTGCGGCTGAGGTGGCGGAGGTCGGTGAGGGTTCCGCTCTCGACGGCCACGCCGGCGCGGATGATGGTGACCCGGTCGCACAGCTGCTCCACCTCGCTGAGGATGTGGCTAGACAGCAGCACGGTCGCGCCGTCGTCGCGCACACGTCGGATCTGCTCACGGAACACGGAGTCCATGACCGGGTCGAGCCCGGAGCTCGGCTCATCGAGGATGTAGAGGCGCGCGGGCCGGGCGAAGGCGGCGATGAGCGCGACCTTCTGCCGGTTGCCCTTCGAGTACGACCGTGCCTTCTTGCGCGGGTCGAACTCGAAGCGCTCGATGAGCTCGGCGCGCAGAGCGCCGTCGGCGCCGCCGCGCAGGCCGGTGAGGAGGTCGATTGCCTCGCCTCCGGTCAGGTTCGGCCAGAGGCTCACGTCGCCGGGGACGTAGGCGATGTCGCGGTGGGTGCGCACCGACTCCTGCCACGGATCGAGGCCGAACACGCGCGCCGTTCCGCTCGACGGCTTCATGAGGCCGAGCAGGATGCGGATCGTCGTCGACTTGCCGGCGCCGTTCGGCCCGAGAAAGCCGTGAACCTCGCCCTCGGCCACCGACAGGTCGAGCCCGTCGAGGGCAGTGGATCGCCCGAATCGCTTGGTCAGGGCAGCAGTCTCGAGAAGTGGGGTGATGGCCATAGCCGTCCTTCCATGGGTGCAGCACAATGCCCACGGCGGTCGCCGAGGTCATCCGCGATTTCGCGGGCCGACCAGGCTTCCCGGCTCTCCGATCGTCAGTATATGACTGCTCTCGTCAGCTGCGCACTACTGGATCCGCGCCCGATTCCACGCGGCGGTAGTGCCGGTTGCGCACCCCGAGGATGGCCGCGCCGATGAGGGCAGCGATGAACGACCCGGCGAGGACGCCGACCTTGACGTGGCCGTCGGACTCGCTGCCTGCCCCGAACGACAGCTCGCCGACGAGCAGCGAGACGGTGAAGCCCACTCCGGCCACGAAGGACATGCCGACGATGTCGATCCAGCTGAGGGTGGAGTCGATGGCGAGACCGCGAATGCGGGTGACGAGGAAGGTCGTTCCCGCGATGCCAACGGCCTTGCCAACGACGAGCCCGCCGATGACGCCGAGCGCGATCGTGTTCTGGAAGGACTCGACGAGACCAGAGAGGCCGCCGATAGCGACACCGGCAGCGAAGAAGGCGAAGACAGGAACGGCGATTCCGGTGGACACCGACTCCCACCGGTCGGCGAAATGCGCCGCCAGTCCGTCGTAGACGGGCCGGCCCTGCTTATCGGTGCCGACCTCGACCCTGGCGCGCTTGCTCGCAATCACCGGCACGACGAAGCCGAGCACGACGCCCGCAACGGTGGCGTGGATCCCGGATGCGTGCACGAGCCCCCAGGTCGCGATGCCGAGCGGCAGGAGCACCCAGATGCTGCGCACCCCACGGTTGACCGCGAGGGCGAAGAGCCCGAGAGGAACGAGCGCGATGAGGAGGGGAACGGGGTCGAGGTCGTCGGTGTAGAAGATCGCGATGATCGAGATCGCGAGCAGGTCGTCGACCACGGCGAGGGTCAGGAGGAAGGTGCGCAGTGCCGGTGGAAGGTTGCGCGCCACGACGGCGAGCACCGCGACGGCGAAGGCGATGTCTGTCGCGGCGGGGATCGCCCAGCCGCGCAGAGCGGCATCCCCGGCGTTGGCGTTGATGAGGGTGTAGATGAGAGCCGGAACGGCGACCCCGCCGATGGCCGCGGTGATCGGCAGGATCGCCGTGCGCGGGTTGCGCAGCTTGCCGACGACGAACTCCTCCTTCAGCTCGAGGCCGACGACGAAGAAGAAGATCGCCAGCAGTCCATCGGCGGCCCATTCGCCAAGGGAGAGGTTGAGGTGCAGGGCCTCTGGACCGATGTGGAAGTCTCGCAGCGCCTCATAGGCGGGTGCGGCGGGGCTGTTGGCGAGCACAAGCGCGAGCACGGTGGCGCCCATCAGAAGGGCGCCACCGATCGCATCGCTCTTGAGCGTCTGGTGGATGCCGCGCCAGATCGCGTGGGCGGCCTGGCGGGGGGCAGATCGGGGCGGTGTGCTCATAGCGTGTGCTTTCAGGGACGGTCAGGCAGCGAGAGCGAATCTCCTTCGCCCGCCGACCAGACTTCCCGGCACACCGCCTCCCACTCTACCGGCGACGCTCAGCGCACCGACTTGCGCTCGTAGATGACCATCGACCACACGTAGCCGGCGATCATCAGAGCGACGGTCCAGGCGATGGCTATGACAAGGCTGTCGCCGCTCGCCGTGCCGACCAGCAGCGCGCGGATCGACTCGATGAAGGGCGTGAAGGTCTGGTACTGGGCGAAGCCCTGCAGCCACTCCGGCATCGAGCCGGTCGGCACGAAGCCGCTGCCGAGCAGGGGAAGGATCGTGAGGATGAGCGGCAGGTTGCTCGCCGTCTCCACCGTCTTCGACTGCATCCCCATCGCGACGCCGATCCAGCTGACCGCGAACGAGACCAGCACGATCACACCGACGAGGGCAAGCCACTCGAGGGCTGTTGCCGTTGGTCGGAATCCAAGGAGCACCCCGACGCCGAGAACCAGCGCGACAGCGACCACCGCCTGGATGGTGTTGCCGAGCACGTGGCCGGCGAGCACCGAGGCGCGCGAGATCGACATCGTGCGGAACCGCGCGGTGATGCCCTCCGTCATGTCCATGGCGACGGTGATCGCGGCACCGGCGGCGGTTCCCGCGATCGTGATGATGAGAATGCCGGGCATGACGTAGGCGAGGTAGGCGTCGCGGCCTCCGCCCGCATCCACGCCAGGAAGCCCGGCGCCGAGGGTGCCGCCGAACACGAGCACCGTGAGCAGCAGGATCACGACGGGCCCGAGGATGGTGAACATCGACAACCCGGGGTAGCGCACGACGTGCAGCAGGTTGCGGTTGAGCATCGTGACGGAGTCAGCGATCACGTAGGTCATTTCTCTTCTCCCATCGGTGCGTTCCCGGTGAGCGCAAAGAACACGTCATCGAGGTCGGGGGTGTGGATGCTGAGGTCGTCAACGTCGAGACGCGCGCCGGCGAGGCGGTCGAGCACCGCTCGCAGCGCATCCACTCCGCCGTCGCTTGGCACGTCGAGGGTGAGGGCGGCGTCGTCGCGGGTGGACTCGGCGAGAAGCTCATCGGCCGCCTCGAGCGAGGCGACGTCGCCGAACCGAAGGCGGATGTGGCCGCCGGGTACGAGGCGCTTGAGCTCGTCGGGGGTTCCGCTGGCGACGATGCGGCCGTTGTCGAGAACGGCGATGCGGTCGGCGAGCTCGTCGGCCTCATCGAGGTACTGCGTCGTCAGCAGCACGGTCGTGCCGTCGGCGACGAGGCCGCGCACGATGTCCCACATGGTGTGGCGGCTGCGCGGGTCGAGCCCCGTGGTTGGCTCGTCGAGGAAGATGACGCTCGGGCTCGTGACCAGGGTCATGGCGAGGTCGAGCCGGCGCTTCATGCCGCCGGAGTAGGTGCTGATCGGCTTGCGCGCGGCCTCGGTGAGGTCGAACTGCTCGAGCAGCTCGGCCGTCCTCGTGCGGGAGCGCTTGCTGCCGAGGTGGCGAAGGCGGGCCATGAGCAGCAGGTTCTCCTCGCCGGTGAGCAGGCTGTCGACGGCAGAGAACTGGCCGGTGAGGCCGATCGCGGCGCGCACGGCATCCGGTTCTGTCGACACGTCGTGGCCGTTGACGGAGGCGGTGCCGCCATCGGCGCGCACGAGGGTGCTGAGGATGTGCACGGTCGTTGTCTTGCCTGCCCCGTTCGGCCCGAGCAGGGCTGTCACGGTGCCAGCGGGCACGCTGAGGTCGACGCCGTCGAGCACGACCGTGTCTTTGTAGACCTTGCGGAGGTCGGTGATCTCGATCACTTGCTTGTTCCCTTCGTGATGGTGATCTCGCCGAATTCGGTGCGGGCGCGCACGGCGACGGTCGAGTCGGTGGCGGTTGGCGCGGTGTCGGCGACCAGGTCGTTGCGCACCCGGCCGTTCTTCGACGAGAGGTCGAGCCAGGCCGAGACCCCGTCGCGCACTCCGATGTCGATCTGGCCGAAGGCGGTGTCGAGCTGCACGGTGCCGCTCGTGACCTCGCGAACGCGCATGCTGCCGAAGGCGGTCTTGGCGACCACCGACGACTCGGCCGAGCCGATGTCGAGGTCGCCGTAGGACAGCCGGGCATCGACGTCGCCGCCGGCAGTGCCGATCGTGACCATGCCGTGCGACGCCTTGAGCAGCGCATTGCCCGTGACGGTGCCGATGCGGATCTGCCCGTGGTCGGCGGTGATCTCGACGTCGCCGTCGGCGGTGCCGATCTCCACGTTGCCGTGCATGGCACGCACCCAGAGGTCGCGCGTGGATTCGAGGTCGGCGTACGACGACTTGACGCGGGTGGCGCCGAGGCTGCCCCGGCTGCGCACGAACCCCGCGGAGGTCTCGGCCGTGAGGCGCGAGCCGGCGGGCAGCTCGACCGTCACGTCGATGGACTCGCTCGGCCCGACGATGCTGAACCGCGGGCGCGGGCCCTTGATCGTGAGTCGCGAACCATCGAACTCGACGGTGGTCTCCTCCGCACCGCGGCGGTCGACCGCCTTGTCGGGGTTCGTTGGCGAGACCGTGACGACGGTGTCGGTGCGGTCGCTCGCGATCACGTCGATGGCTCCGACCGGGAGGTTGATGGCGAGGTCTATGGGAGTTGGGGTGGGGAAAGTTGGCATGGCGAAGCATCCCTTTCTATGGGCGTGACGGATCGACCCGTCTCGCGACGGGGCGGTGTGTGGATGTGGGGGCCGGGCCTACCGCGCCCAGCCGGCGAAGTTGTCACCGGTCTTGATCGCGCGCTGGGCGGATCTGCGCTGCTTGGGCTGCAGCGCGGCCGCAACCGCCCGCACCAGCCAGGTGTTGACCGAGAGGCCGTCGGCGGCGGCCGCGTCGTCGACCCGCGCCTTGAGGGCGTCGGGAAGGCGAAGCGTGGTGCGGGAGGAGCTGGTGTCGTTCTCGTTGAGATCGACGGCAGGCAGGTCGTCGTCGTTCTCGCCCGCGTGGTGGGTCACGACGAACTCGACCTCGCGACCGCGAAGGCGAAGGTCGACGGATCCCGGGGCGAGATCGCGGGTGATCTCGCCAACCGCGGCAGAGAGGGCGTCAAGCAGCACGAGCCGCGTCGCGGCGTCGAGCCCGGCGGCGAGCCGCTCTGCGACGGCACGGGTCTCGTCGGTGCCGTTCTCCGCGGCGTCCGCCAGCTGGCGCTGGAGGTCGGTGACGTACTGCTGAAGTTCCATGTGCACCACTTTGACACCATCATGGTGTCATGTCAAGAAAAAGTGGTGTCACTTTGATTTTCCCAAGCGGAGGGTTAGTTTCTCTGGCATGACGACGCTAGTGCTGTTTGTTCACGGCGCAGGAGAGGGCACCTACGACGAGAGCCGGCCGCTCGTGCAGAGCCTTCGCGAGAACCTCGGCGACGGCTTCGACGTCGACTATCCGGCCCTGCCGAACGAGGGGGAGCCCGACCCTGGTGAGTGGTCGCGCATCATCAAGGAGCAGAGCGAGGGGGCCGTCGTCGTCGCGCACTCTATCGGTGCGTCCGTAGCGCTCAAGCACTTCAGCGAGACCGGGGGCGAGGGTCTGGTCGCTCTGATCACGATCGCTGCACCGTACTGGGGTGGCGACGGCTGGCACTACGACGGCTTCGAGGCGCTGATGCTGCCCGAGTCACCTCACATCGCCGCTCCGCTGTTCCTGTTCCACGGGCGAGACGACGAGATCGTGCCAGTGCAGCACCTCGAGCTCTTCGCGAAGGCGTTCCCTGCCGCGACGGCGAGGGTGGTCGACGGGGTGGGGCACGACCTCGGCAACGACGC
>NZ_JBXMIS010000061.1:0-3075 GCF_057073975.1 Conyzicola sp.
GTGTTCTTCACGACGGTGGTCGGGGCACTGCTCGGCTTCCGTGCGGCAGACCGCACCAGTCTGGATGTCGTGCGCGTCTACGGCGGCGGCCGGTTCACCCAGCTGCGAAAGGTGCGTCTCATCGCCGCCCTTCCCGCCATCCTCAACGCCCTGCAGATCGCGGTGCCGACCGCGTTCCTCGGTGCTGTGCTCGGCGAGTACATGGGGGCGACCGACCGCGGTGTCGGCATCACCCTGATCCGGCTGCAGGGCCAGCTCGACTCGACGCGCGTCTGGGCGGTGTTCATCCTCTGCGCTGTCGTTGCCCTGGTCGGCTACGGCGCCGTCGGCCTTGTGGCGCGGTTCGTGACGCCATGGGTCTCTGGCAGGAGCGCGGCGTGACCGCCGTCGTCACGGCGCCCGCGGCGGCTACCGACGAGACCGAGATCCGCCGTCGCCTGCAGCGGGAGCGCGGCAGGGCCATCGGCCGCTCGATCGGCCGCTCGAGCCTCAACGGCCTCATCACGATCGTCGTCGTGCTGCTGCTCTGGCAGGCGGTCGTGAGTCTCACCGGCATCTCGCCGTACGTTGCCAAGGGCCCCATCGAGGTCTGGAACTACCTGTTCGTCGACAACCCGGAGCGGCCGAACAGCACCGCCCTCTCGCACCGTGAACTGCTGGCACCCCTCGTGGTTCTGACCCTGCAGGACTCCCTGCTGGGCTTCGTCGTCGGCATGGCGATCGCCATCGTGCTCGCCGTCGCGTTCACGATGTCGAAGACGGTGGAGTCGGGGGTGATGCCGCTCGCACTGCTGCTGCGCAGCATCCCGCTCGTCTCGATCGCGCCCGTGATCATCCTGCTGACCGGTCGCGGAACGCCGGCCTCCGTCGCCGTGATCGGCAGCATCGTCGTGCTGTTTCCGGCCCTGGCCTCTGTCATGTTCGGGCTCAGCAGGGCGAGCCGAGAGAGCCTCGACCTCGTTCGCGTCTACGGCGGCGGCACCCTCATGACGCTGCTCAAGGTGAGCATTCCCGGGGCGCTGCCGTCGCTGTTCTCTGCAGCGCGCGTCTCGGTTCCTGGCGCGGTGACGGGTGCGCTGCTGGCGGAGTGGCTGTCGACGGGGCAGGGAATCGGCGGCAGCATCCTCAAGTTCAACGCCTCGGCGCAGTTCGAGTACCTCTGGTCGTCGGTCGCGCTCATCACCGTGATCACGCTCGTGCTCTACAACATCGTGCAGCTGATCGAGAACGTCGTGCTCGCCCGCATGGGCATGGCGGCCACGCTGCAGTAGCCGGCCGGCGCCTACAGGGTAACGAGCGTGCGGATGTCGTAGCCGGGCAGCGCCGCGCGCCCGCCGAGGCCGTCGAGCTCCATGACGACGCTGATGCCGGCGACCGACCACCCAGCGTGCTCGATGAGCGCTGCGGCCGCCGCGAGCGTTCCGCCCGTCGCGAGCACGTCGTCGACGAGCAGCACCCGGGAACCAGGGGGCAGGTCCGCCGGCTGGACCTCGAGCGTTGCACTGCCGTACTCGAGGTCGTAGCTGCGCGACAGCACCGGGCCGGGGAGCTTGCCCGGCTTGCGCACGAGCAGGGTTCCGATGCCGAGCTCGTAGGCGGCCGTCGCCGAGAGGAGGAAGCCGCGTGCCTCGACCCCTGCCACGGCATCGATCGAATCGCGGAACGGCTCGACGAGAGCCTGGGTGACAGCATGCAGGGCCGGGCCGTCGGCGAACACGGGGGTGAGGTCGCGGAACAGGATTCCCGGCTGGGGAAACTCGGGGATGGAACGGGTGAGCTGCGTGATCAGGCGGGCGGCTGTTCCATCGGTCATCGCTCCAGACTATGGCCGCTCGCGCCGCACCCTGTTGCCCGGCGCGTTGCGGCGCTACGATGTGGCCACCCCCAACCGGGGTCGCTGCCCCTTCCCGAGCGCGAATCGCGCTCGCGGCGTCTCGTCTAGAGGTGAGGCTGCCATGCTCGGTTCACGACTCGTCACAACGCTCGCCACCGTCGCGATGCTCGCAGCGACGCTGGCGGTGGTCGGCGGCGGTGGCGGCCGGCTGGCGGCACCCGCGGATGCCTCGGTGCGGTTCACGGCATCCGGTGACTTCTCCTCTACGCCGGAGTCGTTCTCCGTTCTCTCGACCATCGGCTCCATCCAGCAGGATCTCCATCTCGCGCTCGGCGATCTCTCCTACGGGGCGTCGGGCAACGAGCAGCAGTGGTGCGATCTCGTGACCGCGCGCGTCGGTGCCGGCTTCCCGTTCGAACTGGTGGCCGGAAACCATGAGAGCAACGGCCAGAACGGCAACATCAACGACTTCTCCGCGTGCCTGCCCAACCAGCTTCCCGGGGTCATCGGCACCTACGGGCGGCAGTACTACGTCGACGTTCCCGCCGACGCGCCCATCGTTCGCTACATCATGGTCTCGCCGGGGCTCACCTTCCCCGATGGCACCTGGAGCTATGCAGCCGGCACCCCGCGCTACGCCTGGACGACGGCCGCCATCGACGATGCACGCGCAGACGGCGTGCCGTGGGTCGTCGTCGGAATGCACAAGCCATGCCTGTCGATGGGGGCGTACTCCTGTGACCCGGGAGCCGACTTCATCTCCATGCTCGTCGACAAGCGGGTCGACCTCGTGCTGAGCGGCCATGAGCACCTGTACCAGCGCAGTCGGCAGCTGGCGACGTCGGCCGCGTGCCCGGCCATCGTGCCGAACACGGTCAACGCCGCGTGCATCGTCGACTCCGACGCGGTCATGACCGCGGGCGCCGGCACGGTCTTCGCGACGGTCGGCACCAGCGGGGTGCCGATACGGGAAATCACCCTCACCGACTCCGAGGCCGGTTACTTCGCGTCGTGGTCGGCCCTCAACGTCAACCCGACGTGGGGAGTGCTCGACGTCACCGCGACCCCGACAGAGCTCACCGGGCGCTTCGTCCGCGCGGCGGGTGGAACATTCACCGACAGCTTCACGCTCGGCCAGCCGACGACGACACCTCCGGTGGCCGCGTTCTCCAGCTCCGCATCCGGTCTGACCGCGACCTTCGATGGCTCCGCATCGAGCGACAGCGACGGCATGATCACGG